>DASSNR010000092.1:0-3627 GCA_035687925.1 Gemmatimonadaceae bacterium
TGACTCACTCTCATCTCCCCTTCCATCACCACCACCGCCCCCCCTCCCACGCGAATCGCCGTCACGTCTCCCTCGGCGCGGTCGACTTCGATGTGGAGGATGCTCGGGCGGCCCATCTCGAAACCCTGCTCGACGACGTAGCTGAGCGGCGCGTTGGTGGGAGCGGAGGACGACGTGGTGCTCGCGCGCGCGGCGAGGTAGCCGCCGAGTGCCGCTGCAGCGGAGCCGGTCGCCGGATCCTCGGGCACGCTCAGCCCCGGCACGAAGACGCGTGCGTGGATGTCGGAGCCCACGCGCTCGACCTCGCGACTGAACACCATGAGCTCGGGCGCCCAGTACGACTTGAGCACCGACTCCCATCGATCGAGTCGCACGTGCGCGCGTCGCACCGCGTTCAGGTCACGCACCGGGACGAAGAGAAAGGGGAGCCCGCACGAGACCGCCTGCGGCGACCACATGTCGCCGAGCAGCTCGTTCGCGTCGAGCGAGAGGAGATCGGCGAGCACCGATCGCTCCGGCGCCGGCGGGCCGACCTCGGGCAGCTTGGCTGCGGTGAGCTGCGCGAACACGGGCACACCGCGCCGCATCTGCACGCGCACCGGTACCACGCCCACACCCTCCTCGAAGAGGAAACGCGCGTCGCCGTCGCCGTCGGGGAGCGGCACCGCCTTCAGCGCCGCGAGCACGTGCGCCGCGCCCACCGTCGGATGTCCCGCAAACGGAATCTCCGCGCCCGGCGTGAAGATCCTGAGCTTCCGCGTGTGCGCCGGATCCTCCGGCGGAAACACGAACACCGTCTCGGAGAGATTGAACTCCTTCGCGATGCTCCCGAGCATCGGCTCGGGAATCCCGGTCGCATCCGGAAACACCGCGAGCGGATTCCCCCCGAAGCGCGTGCTCGTGAAGACGTCGGCGGTGATGAAGCGGGAAGTGAGATGCGCGATGCGGGAAGCGGGAACGGCTTGTGGCGACGCAGCCCTCACCCCCGAGGCCGTTCCTGCTTTCTCCTTTCTGCTCTCTGCTCTCTGTCGTTCCGTATCCCGCATCCCGCTTCCCGCTTCCCGCATCTTACTTCCCTCCCATATACGGATACCGCCACTCCATGGGCGGCGAGAAGGTCTCCTTCACGGAGCGCGCACTCACCCAGCGCACGAGGTTGAGCTTCGAGCCCGCCTTGTCGTTCGTGCCCGAGGCGCGCGCGCCGCCGAAGGGCTGCTGTCCCACCACCGCGCCCGTCGGCTTGTCGTTGATGTAGAAGTTTCCCGCCGAGTTGCGGAGCGCGATCGACGCCTGCTTGATCGCGCGCCGATCGGTCGCGAACACGGCACCGGTGAGCGCATACGGCGACGTCGTGTCGATGGTGCGGAGCACGTCGTCCCACTTGGCGTCGGGGTAGACGTACGCGGTGACGACGGGACCGAAGATCTCCTCGCACAGCAGGCGATAGCCCGGGTCCTTCGTCTCGATGAGCGTCGGCTCGATGAAGTAGCCCTGCTCGCCGCGCGCCACGCCGCCGGTGACGATCGTCGCGTTCTGCTTCGCATCCGCGAGGTAGCCGCTGATCTTGTCGAACGCCTTCTTGTCGATCACCGCGCCCATGAAGTTGCCGAAGTCGCGCACGTCGCCCATGCGCATCTCGCGCACGATCGCCACCGTGCGGTCGCGCACGTCGGCCCAGATCGATTCGGGGACGTACACGCGGCTCACCGCCGAGCACTTCTGTCCCTGGAACTCGAACCCGCCGCGCGCGATCGCGACCGCCAGCGCCTGCGGGTCGGCCGACGCGTGTGCGACGATGAAGTCCTTCCCACCCGTCTCGCCGACCACGCGCGGGTACGACTTGTAGCGCCCCATGTTGGCGCCGATCGTCTGCCACATGCTGTTGAAGACGCGCGTGCTCCCGGTGAAGTGGACGCCCGCGAGCTCGGGGTGCGAGAGCGCGACGTCGGAGATCATCACCGGATCGCCGGGGACGAAGTTGATGACGCCTGGCGGAAGGCCCGCCGCCTCGAGCAGGCGCATGATGTAATACGCGCTCAGCATCGCGGTCGCCGCCGGCTTCCACACGACGACGTTCCCCATGAGCGCGGGCGCTGTGGGGAGATTGCCCGCGATCGACGTGAAGTTGAACGGCGTCACCGCGTAGACGAACCCCTCGAGCGGCCGGTAGTCGAGCTGGTTCCACATGGCCGGTGTGCTCAGCGGCTGCTCGTCGTAGAGCGACTGCGCGAAGTACGGATTGAAGCGCCAGAAGTCGATGAGCTCGCACGCGGCATCGATCTCCGCCTGGTGCGCGGTCTTCGACTGGCCGAGCATCGTCGCCGCGTTGAGCGTCGCGCGCCACGTGGTGGCGAGCAGCTCCGCCGCCTTGAGGAACACCGCGGCGCGATCCTCCCACGGCCAGTTCGCCCACTCGCGATGTGCCTCGCGCGCGGCGTCGATGGCCTGCAGCACATGCTCGCGCGACGCCTGGTGCCAGTCGGCGAGGACGTGCGCGTGGTTGTGCGGTATGACGGCCTGCGCCGTCTTCCCCGTGCGAATCTCCTTCCCGCCGATGATGAGCGGGATCTCGATGCGCTCGCTCGCCATCTGCTCGAGCCGCGCTTCCAGTGTGCGGCGCTCGACGGAGCCGGGCGCGTAGTTGAGCACGGGTTCGTTGATGGGCTCGGCGACGCGGCGCGTTCCGTTGAACCCCGTCATCCCGCCCGCGGCGGGAATCGGTTGCGACGGTGCGCTCGGCGCGCTGGTGGACGACTCCTTCGCCTTGGGCGCGGGCTTCCTCGATCTGGCGGTGGGTGCGGTCATCACGGCGATCCTGTAGAAGAGCGGCAATGCGCCGGCGTGAACAGCCGGCAGAAATCGAAAGATATGGGGAGAGAGAGCGGGGAGCTATGAGCTGTGAGCTATGAGCTCTGAGCTTTGGGTCATGAGTTTGGTTTTGAGCACGGAGATCAAGCACGCCTCTGGCTCATAGCCCCACTCACAGCCCACAGCCCAAAGCTCACAGCTCACAGCCACTTTCTCCCTCGCACCTATTGCGTCTGCGCCGTACGCCCTTAGTTTGTGGCGCGATGGATACCGTGTTCCCTCTGTAGAACGCGATCCTTTCACCCTTCGGAGACAACATGGCCCCCAAGAAAAAAGGCGGCGCGAAGAAGAAGTCGGCGGCGAAGAAAAAGTCCGGCGCGAAGAAGTCGGCGGCGAAGAAGAAGTCCGCCACCAAGAAGAGCGCGAAGAAGGGCGGCGCGAAGAAGAAGACGACCACCAAGCGTGCCGGCGCTACGGCCAAGAAGACCAAGCGGGCCGCGAAGACCAAGACCAAGCGCGCGCCGAATCCGGCGTTCATGCGCCCGATGCAGCCCGATGAGGCGCTCAGCGCTGTCGTGGGATCGAGCCCCATGCCGCGCACCGAGATCACCAAGCGGCTGTGGGGTTACATTCGCAAGAACGGCCTCCAGGATGCCAAGGAGCGGCGCATGATCAACGCCGACGACAAGCTCACGCGCGTGTTCGGCGGCAAGAAGCAGGTGTCGATGTTCGAGATGACGCGCCTCGTCAATCAGCACATCAAGTAAGGCGCACGTTTCGTCCAACGAGTCGGGGGGCGCGCTCATCACGAGCGCGCCC
>DASSNR010000009.1:0-19278 GCA_035687925.1 Gemmatimonadaceae bacterium
CGCTCAGCCAGACCCTATGCCAGAGACCCATCATCTTGTCCGGCGGCTCCGGATTCCAGTTGAGCCAGGTGGGGGCGAGGTCCATCGGCGTGGGCGCGAAGATTTCCACGGCCAGCACGTTCTCCGCGTTCTTCGCCACGAAATCGGTGACATCGAGCTCGTAGCGCCGGAAGGCGCCCGCGATTTGGGTGGAATCCGCGATTCGCCTGCCGTTCAGCCAGATGTTCGCGCGGTAGTTGATGCCGTTGAAGTGCAGGACGAGATGCTTCCCGCGCATCGACGCCGGGACGTTGAACGTCCTGCGGAACCACCACGGTACGGCGAACGGGCTGTTGGCCGGTATCTCCTGCCGCGAGAAGATGGTGCCGATGGGGTACGCCGTGCCGGGGATCTTCCGCAGGTTCATCCCGAAGTAGGGATCGGGATAGACGTGGTCGGCGACGAGCGCGGCGAGCACCGTAGACGGGAGCGTCGCCGGGTACCAGCCCTTCGTGCTGAAGCCCGCGCGCGTGATGGCGGCACCGCCGGCGGTGAGCTTCGCGCTCGACTGGATGCGCCAGTTCGCGTCGAGCGAGAGGCGATCCGCGGTGGATGCGCTCTGTGCGCTGACCGACGACGCATTCTGTGCGGCGAGCGACGATGCGGCACTCGCTGCCACGACCGCCAGCAGAATCCACTTGTACGACACCACACGCTTCCTGTACGACACGATACCCTTCCTGTGCGACACCACACGCGTCATCACGTTGTCACCTGCTCCATTTCGAACGGCCAGCGCCGAAGTTGCCGCGACCACACGAGGAAGGCGACGAGCCCGAGCGCGAGCGAGCCGAGCCCGAAGAGGATCACGCGCACATCCGTGGTCACGAAGACGAACACCCACCCCACGAGCGCGACGAGCGCCGGGATGGGGTAGAGCCACATCTTGTACGGCCGCTCCATCTCCGGTGCTCGGCGTCTGAGCGTCATCACGCCGGCCACCTGTCCGATGAACTGCACCAGGATGCGCATCACGATGAGCGCGTCGATCACCGTACCCAGCGAGAAGAAGCCGCTCACAATGGAAAGCGCGCCGAGCACGAGCACGGACACGTACGGAAAGCCCTTCGTCGGGTGCAGCTTGCCGAACGCCTTGAAGAAGTATCCGCTCGTCGCCGCCGCGTACGGGATGCGCGAGTAGCCGAGTAGCAGCGCGAACACGGACGCGAACGCGGTCCACAGGATCATGACTGTGAACACCGTGGCCACGCGCGAGCCGTAGACCTTCTGCATGAAGATCGAGACGATGAAGCTCGACTCGGGATGCGCGTTCGCGGGCACGAACTCGCGCCACGGGACGACGCCGATGATCGAGAGGTTGATCCCCAGGTAGATCACCGCCACCACGACGATGCTGATGAGGATCGACCGCGGAATCACTCGGCCGGGCTCGCGGACTTCATCGCCGATGTAGCAGATATCGTAGTAGCCGAGGTAGTCGTAGATCCCGATGCGCGCGCCGGCGCCAAGGCCGAGGAGGAAGCCCAGGGAGAAGTCGAAGGCGCCTGGCGGAAAGTCGAACGCGACGTGCGGATCGAAGTGCATGGCGCCGGTCACGATCACCGCGGCGACGGTGAGCAGCGTGCCGACCCAGAGGCTCACCGTGATCTTCGCGATCGAGGTGATGCGCCGCGAGATGAGAACGATGTTGACGATGCCGACGACGATGATGATGGCGAGCGTCGTCCGGTGATCGAGCCCCTTCCAGATGTACCCGGCGTAGTCCGCGAAGCCGATGTAGCCGGACGCGATCTCGAGCGGTCCGCTGAGCACGAACTGCCACACGAACAGGAACGCCATGAGGCGGCCGAACGTCTGACTGCCGAAGGCTTCGCGCAGGTAGACGAAGGAGCCGCCGGAGCCGGGCATCGCGGCGCCGAGCTCGCTCCACACCATCCCGTCGCACGCGACAATGATGAGTGCGACGATCCATCCGAACAGCGCCTGCGGGCCGCCCATCGCGGTCATGAGGAGCGGGATCGTGATGAACGGTCCCACGCCGATCATGTTCGCCATGTTGAGCGCCGTCGCGGGGAGGAGACCGAAGCGGCGGGTGAGGTGCGGAGAGGATGGGGGCGCGCTCGGCGTGCCGCGCTCGGCCGAAGCGAGCGGCGTGGGGGGTGAGTTGGTCATCGCCCGACAAGATGGCGCTGGCGCGCTCATCCAGCCAGTCGGGCGCGGCCCTCTGGACGTTCCGCTCGGCGCGATCGAGCGGGGCGCGCCGCGGCGTACCCCGCCCGATTCACCATCGCCGCGTTACACCACCGAATCTTCCTTCGCCCTTGCCCGCGGCGCCGACACCGGTGCCGTGACCCCGACCCGCGCCCGTCGGCCCGTGAACGGGATGAACGCCGGCACGCGCGAGCGATACTCCCGGTACGCGTCCCCGAAGTGGGCGATCAGGTCGCGCTCCTCCAGCTGCAGCACCGCGAGCAGGATGTACCCCGTGGTTGCCACCGCGAAGAGGAGATGGCCCACCGTCATCACCGGCGTTGCCCAAAACGCGATGAAGAAACCCAGCATGATGGGGTGCCGCACGATGCGGTAGAGCGCCGGTGTGCGAAAGCGGTCCGGCCCGCGCATGCGGCCCACGAGGTTGAACCATACCTGCTCGAGTCCGAAGAGATTCGCGTGTCCGATCATGAACGTGGCGAGGAGCACGATCGTCCAGCCGAGTGCGAACAGCGCCCAAAGCACCACCACGCCCACGGGATTCACCACGTGCCAGACGATGCCGGGCAACGGCCGCCAGAGCGCGAAGATGAGCGCCAGGACGGCGCTCGCCACGAGCACGTACGTGCTGCGCTCGATCGGCTCGGGGATGATCCGCGTCCACCACCGCTTGAACGCGGGGCGCGCCATCCCGCTGTGCTGCACCGCGAAGAGCGTGAGGAGCACCGCGTCGATGGCGAGCGCCGCGCCGAGCGCTCCCGCCGCGCCTGTGTCGAGCGACTTGGGCACGACCAGATTCCCTACGAAGCCGATCGCGTAGAGAAAGACGACGAAGAAGAACACGTAGGCGACGATGCCATACAGGAAAAACGCCGTCTTGCGCATCGGATGCCTCCTGAGTGGAGAGGATCGTTGGACGGACATGCGGCCGGGCGATTCGGGCAGGTGGCCGCACCTCGTATAGAAGAGGCGGGAAATCGCGGCGGTGCGGCTCACATCGTCGTTCGAGTCGTGCGCGAAGCCTTGCCGCGGCCCCGTGCGCGGCGACATCCTCCAGACAGCGCGCGCTCGCGAGCCCACTCGCTCTCGAGCGTACGTCCCGTTGTCCACGGACTCACGAGGATTCCGCCCGATGCATGCACTCCGTCCGCTTCCGATCGTCACGCTCCTCGCCGTGGCCGCCTGCACGTCGACAGCCACACACACTGCAATGACCGATTCGACGGCCACCGCCACGCGCTCCGAAGCCGCAGGTTCGGCGGGCGCGCTCTCCCCCGACAATCCGTTCTACCACGAGAGCACGCTCCCCTTCCACGCGCCGCCGTTCGACAAGATTCACGACGCCGACTACAAGCCGGCGATCGAGGCGGGGATGCGCGAGCAGCTCGTCGAGATGGACAGCATCGCGAACCAGAGCGCGCCGCCCACGTTCGACAATACGATCGTCGCCATGGAGCGTTCGGGCGCACTGCTCGCGCGCGTGGCGAAGGTCTTCTTCGCCCTCACCTCGGCCAACACGGACGACACACTGCAGGCGGTGCAGGCGGAGTTGGCGCCGAAGCTGGCCGAGCACAGCGACGCGATTCACCTGAACCCGAAGCTCTTCCAGCGCGTGAAGCAGATCTACGATGCGCGGAAGACGTCGGGGCTCGACTCGGTGCAGCAGTTTCTCGTCGAGCGCTACTATCGGGACTTCGTGCGCGCCGGGGCGCTGTTGTCGGACTCGGACAAGGCGAAGCTGCGGACGATGAACCGCGAGCTCTCCTCGCTCACCACCGACTTCCAGAACAAGCTGCTCGCGGCGACGAAGGCGGGCGCGGTGGTGGTGAGCGACAAGGCGCAGCTCGCGGGGCTGAGCGCGGGCGACCGCGCGGCCGCCGCGTCTGCCGCGAATCAGCGCGGACTCGAGGGCAAGTGGGTGCTCCCGCTGCAGAACACCACGCAGCAGCCGGCGCAGGCGTCGCTCGAGGATCGTGCGCTGCGGCGGCAGCTCTTCGTCGCCTCGACGGAGCGCGCCGAGCACAGCGACACGAACGACACGCGCGCAACGGTGAAGCGCATCGCCGAGCTACGCGCGGAGAAGGCGAAGCTCCTGGGCTTTCCCACCTACGCGGCGTACGTCCTCGACGACCAGATGGCGAAGACGCCGGAGGCGGCGATCAAGTTGATGACCGAGCTCGTGCCGGCATCCACCGCGAAGGCGCGGGCCGAGTCGGCGAAGATGCAGTCGCTCATCGACGCGCAGCACGGCGGCTTCACGCTCGAGCCGTGGGACTGGCAGTTCTACGCGGAGAAGGTGCGCAAGGCGGAGTACGACCTCGATCAGTCGCAGCTCAAGCCGTACTTCGTGCTCGACACGGTACTCCAGGACGGCGTCTTTTACGCCGCGAACAAGATGTACGGGCTCACGTTCAAGGAGCGGCACGACATCCCCGTCTACAATCCGGACGTGCGCGTGTTCGAGGTGTTCGACAAGGACGGGAAGTCGCTCGCGCTCTTCTACTGCGACTACTTCAAGCGCGACAACAAGGGTGGCGGCGCGTGGATGGACAGCTTCGTCGATCAGTCCGATCTCCTCGGGACGAAGCCCGTCGTCTTCAACGTCGCGAACTTCACGAAGCCCGCGCCGGGGCAGCCCGCGCTCCTCACGTTCGATGACGTGACGACGATGTTCCACGAGTTCGGGCACGCGCTGCACGGGATGTTCTCGAGCGTGCGCTACCCGACGCTCGCCGGCACGAACGTGCCGCGCGACTTCGTGGAGTTCCCGTCGCAGTTCAACGAGCACTGGGCGCTCGATCCGGTCGTGTTCGCGCACTACGCCAAGCACTACGAGACGGGCGCACCGATGCCCCCCGCGCTCGTCGAGAAGATCCGGAAGTCGAAGACGTTCAATCAGGGGTTCGCGCTCACGGAGTATCTCGAGGCGGCACTCCTCGATATGGCGTGGCACACGCTCACGCCGGGCCGGGTGCCGGCGAACGTCGACACGTTCGAGACGACGGCGCTGGAGCGGTATCACGTGGCGCTGCACGATGTGCCGCCCCGCTACCGCACGACGTACTTCGCGCACATCTGGTCGAGCGGGTACGCGGCGGGGTACTACGCGTATCTCTGGAGCGAAGTGCTCGACGATGATGCGTACGCGTGGTTCACCGAGCACGGCGGCCTGACTCGTGCGAACGGCCAGCGCTTCCGCGACATGATCCTCTCGCGCGGCGGCACGGAGGATGTGGGCGCCATGTACCGTGCGTTCCGCGGTCGCGACCCGAGCGTTGAGCCGTTGCTGGTCGAGCGCGGGCTCAAGACGGTGACGCCGTAGGGCGTCCATCCCCGACGGGTTGTCATCCCCAACGGGTTGTCATCCCCAACGGGTTGTCATCCCGAGCGCAGCGAGGGATCTCGCTATCTCCCAGCCGGCAGCCAGAGCGTGAACGTGCTCCCGACGCCCGGTTCGCTCTGCACGCGAATCTCGCCGCCAAGTGCGCGCGCGACGCGCTGACTGATCGCGAGGCCGATCCCGCTCCCGTGTGCAGCGCTGGGATCGAACCGCGCGAACTCCTGGAAGAGCAGCGTCCGGTCTTCGGGTTTGATCCCGGACCCGGTATCGATCACATCAACAGTCACCCACGAACCGAGCGATGGCGCGGACGCGGCACCGCCCGCGTGCGCCATCGTGTGGGTGGATGCGTCGGGCACCGGGGTCCCTTCGCGCATCGCCAGTCGCACTGTCACGCGCCCGCCTGTCGGCGTGTATTTCACCGCGTTCGAGACGAGGTTTGAGAGAATCTGTCGTGCGCGCGCGGGATCGGTGTCGATGGGTGGGACGTCGTGCGGCGGATCGACCGTGAGCGTGAGCCCCGCCGTTTCCGCCTGCGCACGGAACTCCTCGGCCACCTCGGCCACCACGGCGTGCATGTCCGTCGGCTGGCGCCGGATCGTGATCTGTCCCGCCTCCGCGCGCGCGAGGTCCATGAGGTGCGCAATGAGATCGAGCGCCGCGTGGATCGACCGGCGGCCGCGGCGTACGCTGTCGAGCTGCTTCGGGGTGAGATCGCCCAGAATCCCGCCCTCGAGCAGCGCGAGTGAGCCATCGGCTGCGCCGAGTGGGTTCTTCACGTCGTGCGTGAAGCCGCGGATCAGGCGCGCGCGACTGCGCGTCACGCGCTCGAGCTCGCGCGCGCGCACGTCGAAGCCGATGGCGAGCGCACGATAGCGATGGCCGAGGCGCGCGACGCTCGCTGCGGCGCCAACCGCGAACGCGACGAGGATCACGGTCAGGATGACCGCGGACCGTTGGAGCGTCCGGATGGACGCCCGGCGCGCGGCCGCTATGCTGTCGATCGTCGCGTCCAGCCGCGTAGTCGCCGCGATGGCCGCCTGGAAGCGATCGTGCTGCTCACTGAGGTGAGACAAGTACTCCGCGCGCGAGAGGCGGCCGGTGTTGAGCGCTTGGACGAGCGAGTCTGCCCCATGCAGCGTATTCATGAGGTGGTCCACCTCCCCGGTGAACTCCGGGCTCAGGCGCTGCGCAAGCGGGAGGAATAGCGCGATCGCACTGTCGTGAAGCACCTGAGCCACGCGCACATCCGCGGCGTACCGGCTCTCCCCGGTGAGGAGGAAGCCGCGCGTCCCCGCGGCCTCGAGGGCGAGCGCCGCCCCGATGTCGGTGAGCGCGGCACGCGTCGGCTCGATTACATCAGTGATCTCGCTGTTGAGGCGCTCGGTCCGGCTGTGAATCAACAGTGGCAGGATCGCGAGCAGCAGCAGCGACAGGAGGACCAGCGCGAAGGCGAGTTGCGAGTACCGCCGCGCGCCGTGGAGCGCGTCGATGTCCGCCGTGCGACCGGCGTCCACGTGATCGGGCGAGCGCGCCGGCCACGGCCCATTTCTCTGTTGATGTTCAGCCACGGTGCTCATGCCGTCTCGCTCCGCCGCTCGCGCCTCCGCCGGAACGTCCTGTTTCGCAATCGTCTCGCCATACGCACCGATGCGGTGGCATCCGCTACGCACCACGCATCGGCAGCCACAGCGCGAACGTACTCCCCGCGCCGGGTTGGCTCTGCACGCGAATCTCGCCGCCGAGTGCGCGTGCGACACGTTGACTGATCGCGAGCCCGATCCCGCTTCCGTGCGCGGCGCCAGGGTTGAAGCGCGTGAACTCCCGGAACAGCATCGCTTGCTGCTCCTGTGAGATTCCTGGGCCGGTGTCGATGACGCTCACCACCACCCATTCGCCCTCGTGTCCCTCGGCCTCGTCCCGAAGCTGAGTCAGGCGCACTGTCACGCGTCCGCCCTCTGGCGTGTACTTCACCGCGTTCGAGACCAGGTTGGCGATGATCTGCCGCACGCGCGCCGGGTCATTCTCGACGGGTGGCGTCGAGTCCGGCAGTTCGAGTGTGAGGCTCAGCATGTGCGTCTCCGCCTGGTCGAGGAATTCATCTCCGATGTCGCGCGCGATGGCGCACAGGTCCACGGGTTCGCGGCGGAGCTCGAGCTGTCCCGATTCCGCCTGCGCGAGCTCGAGCAGATGCGCGATCAGACCGAGCGCGATGTGGATGGAGCGCCGGCTGCGGCGCACGATCCCCATCTGCTTCGGCGTCAGCTCGCCGACGATGCTGTCCTCCAGGAGCTCGAGCGATCCGTCGGCGGCGCCGAGCGGGTTCGTCACGTCGTGGGTGAAGCCGCGGATGAGCCGCGCACGACTCTCGGTCACCTGCACGAGCTCCCGCTGCTTCTGCTCGGCGTCAGCACGCGCGGCGCGCTCTCTCGCGAGCAACTGTTCGCGTTCGGGCACGGCGACCTTCCGCTCGGTGATGTCCTCCGTGATGCCGGCGATGCGATACACCTCGCCGCGCTCGTTCCGCACCGGGAACCCGCGGCTGCGCACCCATCGAATCTCGCCATCCGGTCGTACGACGCGATACTCGAGATCGAAGTTGCCCGGGGGATCTCCTCCGGCGCGCGCCTGGGCGCGCACGCGATCCCGGTCCTCTGGATGCACGTTGCGGATCGCAGATTCGGGATTCTCGTAGAGGCTCTGCGGTGTGCGTCCCCAGATCCGCTCGTAGCCGGAGCTCACGTAGTAGCGCTTGGTGATGTGCGGGTCGCTCAGCCAGATGAACTCGCTGATGTTTTCCGCCACCTGGCGGAAGCGCTGCTCGCTTTCGCCGAGCGCCTCGAGCAGTGCGAGTCGGCGCAGCGCGGCAGAGGCCAGATCGCCGAGCGCATTGGCGTGTACAATCTGAGCGGGTGTGAATCGCGGAGCAACGGGATCGTGCACGAGCACGAGGTCGCCGATCGCGACGCCGTGGTCCATGAGGGGGATGACGAGTGCGGTCTGCGGTGCACCGCCGAGTGGCACGATCGTTCCGACCGCGGGAGTGCCGCGACCGGCGGACGCCACCACCTCCGCGTCGCTGGCCACCGGCGCGCGGAGCAGCCGGGTCACGTAGGCGCCGGTGGCACCGCTGGACTCCAGTGCGCTGTCGGCCACGGTCTGCACCACATCGCTCGTGCGCTCCGCTTCGCCGAGCGCACGAGCGATACGGGCCAGCGCCGCCTGCTCACGCGCGCGCCCGTCGAGGCGGAGCGCGAGTCCACGATATCGCCGGCCGAGCCGCGACACGCCAGCCGCCGCTACCACTGCGAGCCCCACGAGGAACACCGATAGGATTCCGCCAGCGCGCTCCATGCTCCGGATGTCGTCCCGTCGGACCTGGGAGATGCTGTCGGCCATGACATCCAGGTGCATGCTCGCCTTGATCACGTCCTCGAAGCGGGCTTGCTGCGCGTTGAGGTGCGCCGTGTAGGCTGTGCGGGAGACGCGGCCCGCATAGAGTGCATCGAGCAGGGTGTCCGCCGACTGCAGCGTATCGGCGAGTGCTGCCGCGCGTGTGGTTACCAGCGGGCCAAGCTGCGGAGCGATCTGCTGGAAGTGCAGCACCGCGCTGTCTCGCAGTGCCCGTGCGGCGCCGAAATTCGCGGCATACTGTGGCTCGCCGGTGAGCAGGAACCCGCGGGTACCCGCAGCCTCGAGCGCAAGCGCGCCATCCATGTCGGTGAGGAATGCGCGAGCGGGGCCGATGACATCGGTGATGTAGCGGTTCATTCGGCCCGTGCGGAGGTGGACCAACATCGGGAGAATGGCGAGCAGCAACAGCGACACGAGCACCAGCGCAAACGCGAACCAGGACGACCGGCGCGCGATGAGCAGCGAATCGACGCGGTCCTCGCTCCCGTCGGCCGCGCCGTCTGGCGCGCCGCGCGGATGCAGTCCATTCTTCCCGATGCGGGTGCCGGCGCCGGATGCACTCGTGGTCGTATCATCGCCCGCGGCCGTGCTCCTCTCAGCAGAACTGCCGTCCTCGGGCGCACCGTCTCCCCGTTCACGCTCGGACCTGTCCATGCGTATCCGCCTCGCTACTTCTTCGGGTTTGCTCCTCGGCGTCCTCACTGTCGCTGCATCATCGGCCCGCGCGCAACGAGATGGCGCGGCTCGCAATCCCCTCGCCACGCGCGTCGATTCGGTGGCGTCCGCGGTGCTCGAGCGCACCGGCGTGCCGAGTGCATCGGTCGCCGTCGTGACCCATGGCCAGCTCGCCTACGCGCACGCGTACGGCGCATCGCAGCTCGATCCGCACACGGGCGCGACGGCGGACATGCGCTACGCGGTCGGCTCGATCAGTAAACAGTTCACGGCGGCGTCCATCCTGTTGCTGCAGCAGGAAGGGAAGCTCTCGCTCGATGATCCCGTGGCGAAGTACGTCCCCGGCCTCACGCAGGGCAACGAGGTGACGATTCGCGAGATCCTGTCGCATACGTCGGGCTACCAGGACTTCTGGCCGCAGGACTACGTGCCGCCGTCGATGGAGAAACCGACCACACCGCAGGCGGTGCTCGATCACTGGGCGAAGCAACCGCTCGACTTCGCGCCGGGCACGCGGTGGCAGTACAGCAACACGAACTTCGAGATCGCGGGGCTCATCGTGCAGCGCGTGAGCGGGGTCCCGTTTTTCCAGTTCGTGCGCACGCGCATCCTCGATCCGCTGCACATGACGAGCGCCGTGGACTTCGATGCGAAGGGTCCCTCGTCGGTGCAGCCGACGGGGTACCTGCGCTACGGGCTCGGGCCGCTGCGTCAGTCGCCGTCCACCGGCGCGGGGTGGATGTACGGCGCGGGGGAGCTCGCGATGACGCCGAGCGATCTCGCGAAGTGGGACGTCGCGATGATCAACGAGTCGCTGCTCGCACCGGCATCGTACGAGGCGATGGAAACGACCGTGCTCCTGAAGGACGGCGTGAGCACGGGGTATGGGCTGGGCGTGGAAGTGGGACAGATGAATGGCCATCGCATGATCTCGCACAGCGGCGAAGTCTCGGGGTTCACGGCGGAGAACATGGTCTTCCCGGACGACAGCGCGGCGGTGGTGGTGCTGACGAATCAGGACGCCGCACCGGCCGCGGGCGCCATCGCGCTGGAGATCGCGCGCGGACTGTTCACCACCGAGGACGCCGAAACACAGAGCCGCACCGCACGCGCGCGGAAGATCTTCGAGGGGCTGCAGCACGGCACCGTCGATCGTTCGCAGTTCACGCCGGACGCCAACGCGTACTTCGACGCGCAGGCGCTGCGGGACTTTCAGTCGAGCCTTGGCGCGCTCGGCACGCCGACATCGTTCGAGCAGACCGGCCAGACGAAGCGTGGCGGAATGCTCGAGCGCGTCTACCGCGTCACCTTCCCGCACCGCATGCTGCGCGTGTGGACGTACGAGATGCCGGACGGCATGCTGGAGCAGTACCAGGTGGCGCCGGTCGGGTGAACACTGTCATCCCGAGCGTCAGCGAGGGATCTCGGCCCGCACCGTCATTCCGAGCGCAGCGAGGAATCTCGTGCTGCCAGCGAGATCCCTCGCTGCGCTCGGGATGACAACCCGCTCGGGATGACAACCCGCTCGGGATGACAACCCGCTCGGGATGACATCATGACCGCTCTCCAGGAACGACGGCGCTGCGCCTCCGGGGCTGACCCAGCCGCATACCGATCCACGCGGGCGGATCGCTCGCGGGGAAGCTCTCCACCGACGCGTCGTACACTTCGTCCGGAGGGTGCTCCACCGCGCGTCGCTCCTGCGCGCGTTTCGGCTCCGCGCTGGCGCGCTGATCGGCCGCAGCGAGCGGCCGATCAGCGCGCGGCACGACACGCCGCTCGGGGTCGTGGTGTTCGAGCATGTCGCGCCTACCGTGGTTGGGCCGCGACGCGCTGGTCCGCCGTCGCCCGTCCGCGCGCGGGCTCGCGTTGCGCGCGCTCCGACGGTTGCGCATGCGCGCGCGCCCCCGACTCCCACTGCTCGAGCAGGAGGTGCAGCTCGTCGCGGTGCCGCGTCTCGTCAGCGATGATGTCGTCGAGGTCCACCGCGAGTCCGTGCTCGCTCGCGTGCTCCGCCTGCTGGCGGCGCTCCACGTAGCGCGAGATCGCACCGAGCTCCGCATGCAGGGACTCCTGCACCATCTGCTCGGGACTGTCCGCGGTGTTCACCGGTACGGGACGCACGGTGGGCGTGCCGCCGAGCGCGGCGATCGCGTCGGCGAGTCGCGCGGCGTGCCGCAGCTCGTCGGGGATCTCGCTCTCGAACATTGGCTTGAGCGTGAGCCGGTGCGGACCGCGCACCATGCTGGCGTACGTGCGGTACTGGATGATCGACGCGTACTCGTTCGCCAGGTCCTGGTTCAGACCGTCGATCAGCTCGGTGGTGTCGGGTCGTTTGTTCGGCATCTGTGCATCTCCTCTGATCGTTCGTTTCGTCCGGTGGTGGCGCACGTCGGTGATCGTCATCCGGTCCATGGCAGCGGAGGCGCGACATCGTCCGACGGTGTGACGTCATCACCCGGCGGCCCGTGCTCCGTGGGAAAGCGCAACCGCGCCGCGACGCCGCCGGCCGCGTCGTCCAGATGCAGCGCCGCGCGCCCTGACAGCACCTCGATGTCCGCCCCCTGCATCAATGCGGCCCGCACCAAGTCCTCCGCGAGCTCTTCGTTCAGTCGAGTGTACCAGGGCGACAGCACGAGCTGATCCACGGCGTGCAGCCGGAGTGCGCGCTGCACGGCCGGTGTTCCGGTGGCGCCGCGCTCCTCCGCGCCGGCCCGTTCGACGAGCTCGCTCACGAGGGCCTCGCCGTGTATCGACCGCAAGTCGCTGGCCGCGCGCTTCGCGACGCGCTCAATGTCCGAGTCGTGCGCGTCGTGATCGAGCGTCGTCGAGATCAGCGCGCGCGGCTCGAGCGTTGCGGGGAGCGCGTCGCCGGCGAGCCGCGCCCACTCCCGCGTGCCGCCGATCAGGATCCACCCGTCGTCGCCCGCGAGCTCGGTGAGCCGCTGCACCATCGGCGCGACGAGCCGCTGGAACGACGCCAGTCGACGCCGCCGCGTGAGCTCGCTGCTCACCGCACTGCGCGGCGCCGGATGGGAGATGCCCCGCGGCACCGCGGGCGATGCGCTCCCCTCGCGGTGCGGCTCGACCGCGATCGTCGCGTCGGGAAGCGACGCGAGTGCCCCCCACGCGTAGCGATAGAACCGGACCGAGCGCGAGTCGACGAGCGCGACGATCACCGGACGACGCTGCTTGAGCGCGCGGACGTACGGGGCGATGGCCGGTCCATCGCGCCACACGGCGAGCGTCGTCGGATGCACGGGGAGCTCGCCGGTGTAGAGCGGCCCGGTGGCGGAGAGGAACGCGACCCACCCGGGCGCGCCCCATACGCCATCGAGCGATGGCACGGGGTCGTTCAGAAACGCGGCCGCGCGATCGAACTCCGCGCGCTCGCGCTCGCTCCGCAGACCGGCGCGGAGCGGGCGCAGCGCGGACGCGATCGCCGGTCGCCACGCGTGCCGCATCGCGGGGTCGGTGACGCGCGCGTCGTGATAGATGGTGAGCACGCGAGTGTCCTCGAGCGCGCGCACCAGATCCCGAAGTTGAAGACGTGTCAGCATGATGACCTCACGTGCGTCCGCCGCAGCTCAGGCAGTACGCGGTTTCCGGCATGGCGAGGAGCCGCCCGTACGGGATCGGCTCCGTGCAGGCGACGCAGCTGCCGTACGTCCCGATCTGCATGCGATCGAGCGCGCTCACGACGGCCGCATGATGTCGTGCCGCGCGCCCCGCGAGCACCGTCGCCGCGCCGCCGTGCTCGGCCGCGTCGCTCGCGAGGACCGCGTGATCATCGTTCAGCAGCATGGTGCCGCTCGCACGGCGGCGCTCCAGCGATCGCTCCAACCGGGCCAGCTCCAGCCGCAGCTCGGCCTCGAGCTCCTGGCGCTGCGCGCTCGTGAGGTGCGATCGGGTGTGTGCGGGTGCAGTGATGGTCCGTGTCATCTTATCCTCCAGTGGTGAACCACGTGTTGCTCGATCGTGACCGTGGGGCGCGCGTCATCGTGGTGCGGCCCCGCTGCCGGCCAGGAACGTTGGGGGTGGATGCACGACGCCCCACCTGGCCGGGACGCGCAGGTGGGGCGTTGGCTGCACTCAGTCCAATGCCTGCGTCAGGTCATCCGCCGTCGCGAATGTCCCGCATGCCACTCCCGCGCGGACGCATCCCACTCGACGGTGCTGCCGCAGCCACTCGAGACGCGAGTGGGTGCATTGCACCGCCGAGGGCGGAGAGGCGTGTCTCGGAGACGCGCGTCTGCCGCGCTCCCCGATTGGCACTCCAACCGCGATCGAGTCGCTCCACCGGGCACACGCCCACCGGGCGGCAGGCCATCGCTCGGCCAGTGCCGTTCAGGACGGTGCGTTGTGCACGGCGTGCGTGCAGGGGAGTGACGGTGCTGGTCATGGTGCGAAGTCTAGCTCCGCGCACGCGCCGCATCAACCGCAGCGAGGCGCGCGGTGCATGATCATGCAGACAGGGAGCGCATGCGCCGGATACGGGATGTCAGTGCGACGCGCCGACGCCCATCTCCTTGAGCCGCTGCGTGGCGCGCCGGTCGTTCGGGCGCTTCTGCAGCACGATGCGATACTCCGTGATCGCCTGGTCGCGGTCGCCGGTGGTCCGGTACAGCTCGGCCAGCGCGAAGTCGATGTTTGCGGAGCTCGGGTAGTACTGCTGATTGAGCTTGTACAGCGCGATCGCATCCGCCGTCTTCCCGCGCTCGCCCAGCTTGCGCGCGACCTCGCTGAGCGACGTTTCGCTGAAATCGTAGCGACCTGATACCATATCCTCACGCAGCGTCTTGTAGCGGCTCACGGCGGAATCGACGCCGTAGTGCGTAACGGCATCGTCGAGCACCGTCTCGAGCGTCTGCGGATACGGCGAGCCCCGATGGCAGGTGACGCACTCGATCATCACCGGCGGGTTGCTGCGGTCGGGGAGGCTGGCCAGCACGACGTTGTTCAGGCTGTCGACCATGTGGAGCATGAAGCGCGCTTTCCGCTTGGTGGGCTTGTCGTCGAGCTTGGGGACGAGCCGCTCGCGCGGGCCGGGGCCGCCCGACGCGACGGTGTCGACCACGTGGCAGAACTGGCACCGCACGCCGAGCGCGATCGTGAAGCCGCGCATGTGCTCGAGCAGCGAGTCGCGTGGGATGTCCTTGGGGAAGTACTTCAGGTTCTCGAACTTCTGCGGCGGGCCCTGGGAGAGGGCGACGTCGGGAAGGCAGAGGACGGCGAGCGACAACGCGGCGACGAGGCCGATGCATCGGCGGGCGCGGACGAAGACGGACGGCATCAGGGCGGTCCCTCGGGAAGGTGTGCGAATGGAACAGCGGGGGAGATGATGCGGGTGGGTCCGGCGAAGCGCAATCGGCCCATCTGTCGGAATGAGGGCGCCTTTGTTCCCAGCGCTCAGAACGTCCGCATCGCCTTGAGCAGGATGCTCCGCGGCGGGCCGGGCGTCCGCTCCATGACGTCCACGTAGCGCGACTGCGTGAGGTTCGAGACCTTGAGCTGCACGCGCGTGTCGAGGATGCTCCCCGCGAGCCGGAGATCGGCGACCGCAATGTCGCTCCGCGGGTCGAGCGGATAGGCGAGCACGCGCTCCACTCGGCTGCGGTACTGCACGTCGAGTCCCACCATCCCGCGAAGGAGATCGAGCGTGCCCGTCACGTTGTGGCGCGAGCGGTAGGGGAGGGGGAGCCCGGTCTCGACGTCCTTCGTGTCAAGGTACAGATATGTGAGCTGCACCTCGGCCACACTGGGGATGAGGCTCGCGCGCGCCGAGAGGTCCGTGCCGCGCACGCGCGCACGCTGCACGTTGCGGAACTGGAAGACGAACGGCTGCCCCGGCGCCGACGCGGGACCGATGAGTCCGCGATAGTCGCTCTGGAAGAGCGCGCCATCCAGCCACAGTCGCGTGCCGATCGTGGCCGTCGCGCCCACCTCGCGCGACCACGCGCTCTCGCCGCGCAGGTCGGGGTTCGGGATCACGTGGAATCCCGATTGCACCGACGACACGAACTGCTCGATGGCGCTCGGACCGCGATAGCCGCGCGCGACGGAGATGCGCGCGCTCAGAAAGTCCGTCGGCCTGAAGACGATACCGAGCTTCGGATTCAGCGTGACCTCGCGCGGTGAGCCCGTCGCGCGGTGCGAGTCGAGCCGCGCCCCGGCGGTGATGCTCACGCGGGGCGACGCGGCGAAGGCGTCCTGCACGTAGAGTCCGCCGTCCTCGAGCACGGGTCGTCCGAGGAAGTTCGATCGCACATCCGTGCGTGCGATCTCGCCGCCGAGCGTGAGGGTGTGATCGCGCCACGGGCTCGTCGTGAGCTGCGCGATCGTGCCGAGCTTCGTGGCGTCGTGAAAGTCGTGGTTGTCGTGGAAGTAGTTCTGCGTCGCATCGCGCTCGACGTACGGCTTGAGCTGGACGATGAGCGACGCGCGCGCGACGGGGACGATCGTCGCACCCGCGCTCAGCTTCGTCGAGCGGTCGTGGTCGTTGATCGTCTCTGGCGGCACTTCGGTCGGCTCGTCGGGCGAGCGCCAGGTGAAAAAATTCCCCGCATCTTCGTCGGACCAGACGAGGTACGCCGTCGAGGGATGATCGCTCCCCCCGGGGAACGAGAGCTTGGAGTGGAGCAGCCATCGCGACGAGGCATCATCCTCTCGGAATCCGTCCGAGCGCTCGCGCGCCGCACCGAACAGGGCGCCCACACGTCCCAACCGGCGCGAGTGCTGCAGAGCGAATCCCTCGAAGTCCAATCGACGATCGGTGAACCGGTATGCGGACGGCATGTCGTACACGCCGTAGTGCGTATCGATGATCGTCTCGGGATCGGGACCGATCGGCGTCGTGATGACGTTCACCACACCGCCGAGCGCATTGCTGCCGTACAGCGCCGAGTAGGCGCCCTTCACGATCTCGATGCGATCGACGTCGAGGAGCGGGATGGCGTCGAAGTCGATCTCGCCGCCGTCCGCCGACAGCACCGGATGTCCGTCGAGCAGGAACAGCGCTCGGCTCCCCACGCCGCCCGCGAGTCCCGTGGCACCGCGGATGTCGAGGTCGCCATGGTTCATCGTCACGCCGGGGACGAAGGGGAGCGCCTGGTCGATCGTGACCACGTTGCGCTGCACGAGGTCGCGACGGGTTACGACCGCTTCGCTCGCCGGCACATCGGATGCGCGCTCCTCCGTCTGGCTCGCGGTGACGGTGAGCCCGGGGAGCTGCACGGCCATCCTCTGGAGCGCGAGATCGACGCGGACGGTGTCGCCGCCGTGGAGCGTGATGGTCGGCGACGTCGCGCTCTCGTAGCCGAAGTAGACGACGCGCACCGTGCGCTGCCCCGCCGGCACGCCGCCCATCAGGTACTCGCCGCGCGTGTTCGTCGTCGTGCGGAGCAACGTGCCAGGGACGAGAACGACGGCGCCGGCGAGCACGCTGTCGGGTTGTGCGCCGCGCACTACGCCGGCGATCGTCCCCGTAGCGCGCTGGGCGGCGACGGGGCGCACGCGCGCGACGATGACGAGCATCGGCACCGCACCCCACGCGAGGATGCGGTGCGCGATCCGTGTTACCGCTTCTTCCACACCGTCGACACCTGCATGTTCAGCGTCGTGACGTTCACCGTCAGCGTGTCGTTCGAGAACGAGTACGTGCCCACCGACTGCACGGGCTGGACCTTCGACGACTGCGTCCAGCTGCTCCCGGAGATCGTATAGGTGCCGCTGTCGGTGACGGCCGTGGTGTCGGGCGGCACGGTGAGCGAGACGGCGTAGGTACTGTCACGCAGGGTGAGCGTGCCGCTGGCTGCCGGTGGCGCGAGCGACGGTTGACCCTGGAAGGTGATCGACGAGAGATCGTACGTCCCGATGAGCTGGGCGTTGGCTGTGATGGGTGCCGTGGTGCTGTCACCGCACGCACTCGCGATGGCACATGTGAGGACGGCGACGAGCGGAAGTAGACGACGAACTGCACGACGCTGCATGGCATACTCCCCCCGAACCGGGGTGTGAGAGAAGCGCCCGGACTGCGGCGGTGGTCCCGTCGGTGTAGGGGACCGGTCGCTTGCAATCGAATTCTTCGTGCCACTGATGCGGCGACCGCTGCGCGCTGGCGCGCTCGGCAGGGGAGGCGGGCCATCGCGCTCCCGGGCCGATACCTTGACATCCGACAATACGCACCGTATCTATGTTGTCGAATGCCGAGGTATCACGCCTTCCGAAGAGGCTCGCATGGCTGACCGCACCGATCTGCTGCAGGGCACCCTCGACCTGCTGATCCTCAAGACGCTCGTCCTCGGGCCGCTGCACGGCTGGGGGATCTCGAAGCGCATTCGCCAGCTCTCGAGCGACGTGCTCGATGTAGGGCAGGGATCGCTCTATCCCGCGCTCTACCGGCTCGAGGACAAGGGGTGGATCCGCGCCGAGTGGGGCACGAGCCCCGAGGGGCGGCGCGCCAAGTTCTACACTCTTACGGCAGCCGGGAAGAAGCAGTTCGCCGCCGAGCGGTCGCAGTGGCGGCTCTTCTCCGGAGCGGTGGAGCAGGTGCTCGACGCGACCTGAACCAGGGAGAATCCCATGCGCCACTGGCTGAATCGCATCGCGCGACGTGCTCGCGCGCTCGTGCAGGGACGCGCACTCGACCGGGACGTGGACGCCGAGATGCGACTGCACATCAACATGGAAGCGGAAGAGCTGGCGCGCGTGCACGGTCTCGCACCGGAGGAGGCGCGGCGCCAGGCGCTCGTCGCCTTCGGTGGTGTGGAGCGATACAAGGAAGCGCATCGCGATGTGCGCGGCGTGCGATGGCTGGAGGAGCTCGTGCAGGACGTCCGCTACGCCGTGCGCAGCCTCGCGCATGCGCCCGCGTTCTCGCTCTCGGCGGTGGTGGTCCTCGCGCTCGGAATCGGTACGAGCACCGCGGTCTTCAGCGCGGTGGACGCGGTGCTGCTCACGCGTCTGCCCTATCCGCACGACGAGCGCCTCGTTCGCATCTACGAGCAGAACTCGCCCACGAACCGGTGGACGCTTTCCGTCGCCGACCTTCAGGCGATCGAGGCGCAGGCACACAGTCTCTCCGCGGTGGGCGCGGCGCAGCAGCGTGAGGTGGCGGTGTCGGCGGGCCGCGAGCCGGAGCAGGTGCGGACAGGATACGCGACGTCTGGCTTCTTCCGCGCGCTCGGCGTCCGCCCGATGCGTGGGCGTAGCATCGAGCCGAGGGATGACCGGCTCGGCGCGCCGCCGGTCGCGCTGGTGAGTCAGGCGTTCGCTGCGCGGATGTTCGGCGGCGCCGCGAGCGCCCTGGGCCGGAGCATCACGGTCGACGGCGTTGCGCATACGGTCGTAGGTGTGTTGCCCGCGGGAGTGAGCGAGCTGGCAGGGATGCACGCCGAGATCTGGCCTGCGCTCCAGCTCAAGCCGCCGACGTTCAGAGGTCCCTTCGGGCTCTTCGTGGTCGGGCGGATGGCCGATGGTACGACGCTGGCTGCAACGCAGCGCGAGCTGGCAGCGATCAGTGTGGCGCTCCTCGCGCGGTGGCCGTACCCGGATCACACGGCGCGTCTGACACCACATTTACTGAGAGAGGCGATCCTCGGGAACGCCGGGCACACGCTGGGCCTGCTCGTTGCCGCGGT
>DASSNR010000040.1:0-4325 GCA_035687925.1 Gemmatimonadaceae bacterium
GCGATGACGCCGCTGATGTTCCCGACGCCCGCGTAGCGCACGATTCGCTCCAGCGGAACGATCTCGGCGACCGCCATGGCGGCGCCCCGTGTAGGGAGCAGCGCGCCGTGCGCGGCCTCGATGATGCGTGCCGGTGGCAGCGCGGTCGATGCGCGGGCGACGCGCAGTGCTTCGTCCGCGGCGTGCGCGGCCTCCGGACCATGGCCCAGCCCGTCGACGAGCACGGCGAGCGATCGGTGGGGCTCGTGCACGAACATCCACCCATCGCCACACGCGCGCTCACCGGCGACAGGGACGCATACCACACCCTCGCGGCGGACCCATGCGACCCTGTCCGGATCGGCGGCCGCCGACCAGACGCGCGCCATGAGCGCGGTGCCGGTGTTTGCGCTGGAGAAGAGATCGAACTCACTTGCCATGCGGCGCATGGCGCCGAGCCCACCGCCCGAGGTGCCGCGCGTGGAGTAGCCATCCGCCATTGCCTGCACGACATCGTGAATGCCCGGACTCCTGTCCAGCGCGAGCACCTCGACACCACTCGGCGCGGCGCCGAGCGTGCGCAGCAGCACGAGGCCATCCGTTGCGTGCTGCACGAGGTTGGTGACGGCCTCGGTCACGATCACCGAGAGCGCACCGCACTCCGTTTCGCTCAAGCCTGCCTGCGCCCCGAGCGCCGTCGCGCGGCGCCGCGCTTCACCCACATGACTCTGATCCGCAACCGCGATCACCACCGAGATCGGCCCGCCGTGCGCCTCCCCCGGTCCCGCCTGCGACCACGTCGGCTCCGCGATGCTCACGTCATGTCCACCGGGTGATCGTGACGCGCGTGCCCTCGCCCGGCTTCGACCAGATGTCGAATTCGTTGACGAGCCGCTTCGAGCCGCCGAGCCCGAGGCCCAGCCCGGAGTCCGTCGAGTAGCCGTCGCTCATCGCGAGGGCAATGTTGGCGATCCCCGGACCCTGATCCTCGAAGGTCAAACGCAGCCCCTTCCGTACGCCATTCTCCAACGCCTCCAGCCGAGCCGTCCCACCGCCACCATGCTGCAGCGTGTTGCGTGCCAGCTCACTGGCCGCGGTCACGATCTTCGTCTGATCGACGAGGCTCAGCCCCTGTGCAATCGCCCACGATCGTACTTCCTGACGTACCGCGATGACGTCGTGCGGCGCGCGAACCTGCATCGTCTCACGCCTGACGACTGACATCGACATCTCTGGCGATCGTCATCGCATCGGACTCTTCGACGTCCTCGGGCTCTCCCGTGTCGCCGTTGGCACGCCGGAGGAGGGCCATCCCCTTCTCGACGTTCAGCGCCGTGCGCACGCCAGGGAGCGACAGGCCGAGCTCGACGAGCGTGATCGCGACCGCCGGCTGCATGCCGACGACCACCGTCTCGGCGTCCAGCACGCGCGCCATGGACGCGATGTTGCCGATCATGCGGCCGATGAACGAATCGACGATCTCGACCGCCGAGATATCGAGCAGGACTCCCCGCGCAGCCATGTCCGAGATCTGCGAGGTGAGGTCCGACTGCAGTTGCATGGCCAGCCGATCGTGCATGTCCACCTGGATCGTCACCAGGAGGTACTTGCCCATGCGGAGGATGGGAATTCGCTCCACCACTCGCCTCCCGTTATGCCCGCGATGATGCCGGCGCCCCGCCCGCTCCGCTGCTGGTTGCGTTGGTCCGAACGACCTGCCGTCCCGTTCGCTGCAGCGCGAGGCGGAACGCATCGGCGAGGCTCGCCTTGGTCAGCACGCCGCCGAGGTCGACGCCGAGGTGCACGATGGTCTGCGCGATCTGCGGGCGGATGCCGCTGATGATGCACTCGGCGCCCATGAGCCGCGCAGCCGTGATCGTCTTGAGCAGGTGCTGCGCGGTGAGCGTGTCCACCGTCGGTACGCCGGTGATGTCGATGATCGCGATGTCCGCGCCGCTGTCGACGATGCGCTGCAGCAGCGTCTCCATGACGACCTGCGTGCGCGCGCTGTCGAGCGTGCCGATCATCGGGAGGGCGAGGATCCCCTCCCAGAGCGAGACGACCGGAGTCGAGAGCTCGAGCATGTCCTGCTGCTGGCGCAGGATGAGCTCCTCGCGGCTCCTCTGGAACACTTCCATGGTGTAGAGCCCGAGCGCATCGAGCAGGCGCGTGGCCGTCCACACTTCATCGGCGAGCGCATCGGCATCGCTCCCCGTCTCCGTGCGGAGGCGCGTGAAGAGCGGCTCCTTGAACGAGAAGACGAACGTCGCCGTCTCGCTCGGCGTGAAGCCCTGTCGCGCTCGGGATCGCGAGAGATCATCCAGGAACTCGCGCGTCTCGTGCCATGCGGGATCGCTGAGATTCCCATCGGCTGCGGCGGTCGCGCGGCGGAGCAGGGTGAGGAACTCGCGCGATTGCGAACGCAGCTCGCTCTCGGGGATGACGCCCTTGGCGGAGAGGACCTTCGCCTGCGCGGCGACCCAGTCGCTCAGCAGATCCTGCTCGTGGTGCTCGAGGACACGAGCGATGCGGCCGTTCGCCGAACGCGCAGCCTTCTTGGTGTCCGCCACTTGAACCTCCGGGTCGTGCACCGTGGGATTTCGCCGTCGTTCTGTGCATCAGCTCAGGCGCCGCCAGTGCCCACTCCACGAGGAGGCGCAATCGAAGCGAGAGCGTCGCACGGACGAGAAATCTTACCCGTGCCGCATGGCGTTGTCTACCGAAGCGAGTGGGCGAGGCGGCGGGCGAGTCGAGCGGGTCCACTCGATGCGCTGCACGTCGACGACACGCGCAGCGCATCGAGCAGCGCACATCACGGAATGTGAATGATGTGCTTGATTTTCTTCTTCACGTCCTGCTTCGTCTTGTCTTTCGCCGCGTCCTCCGTCGAGGTGGCCGCGTCCTTTCCGACATCCTTGGCCGCAGCGCCGAGCATGGCGGCAATCGACGAATCGCTAGCCGCGCCCTTCAGGCGCCCCAGCAGAACGCTGTCGCTGAGCTGTCGATAGCCCGCCGGGATCGCGAACACGCTGTCCGGCTGCGGTCCTTCCTTGATGTTGGCGAGCTCCATCGTGTTCGAGTCCTCCTGGGTCTTCGAGACGACGTGGAGCTTCGAGTCGATCCACGCGTAGCCTGAGCGCGTGTCGTTCCCGGCGGTGGAGGTGACCGCCCATTTCTGTGCCGGACGACCGTTCACCGCGTCGCTGCCGAGGCTCTTGCACGTGAAGTGGGGGCGCTTTGCGCTGTCCTGCTGCGCGTACGGCAGGACGATCGCATTCCACTCGGCGCACGGATCACTCGAGTTCGTCGGCCGGAAGAATTGCCACATGGCCGGAGTGCCCGCTCCTCTCATTACGGCGTTCGCGAGCATGGAATTGGCGCCGCCGATGTACATGTGGTCCTTGTCCGACACGATGACCATCGATTGCTGGTCCATGTCCCAGATCGCGCTCCCCTCCGGTTGGCCGGCATCGAGCGTCTGGATCCGCAGCTTGTTCTTGCCGGCGTAGACCCGGGAGGTGGAGGTGCCGTTCTTCGGCGTGGTGACCACGTCCGCCGCTGCACGGGTGGCTCGAGGCCTCGAACTACTATCTCACCTACACCGACCTGCACGCACTGCTCGGCGAAGCGTTCGACCGGGCCGGCGAGCCCGACAGCGCGCTCGTGCACTACCAGCGCGCGGTGACGGCATGGCGCAACGCCGACCCATCATTCCGACCGCGGATCCAGGCAATTCGGCAGCGCATCCATGTGCTCAGCGCGTCGTCACTGGCACGCCATTTCTATTCGAGCGGGCTGCGCGATGGAACTACGAATGCATATATGAATCGTGCGTCCTACAGGCGGTGCGACAGCTTGACAGGGGCGCCGCCCAAAGGGACGGGCTTCAGAATGCAGGAGGCAGGACCATGTTGGACAATCGAATCGGTGTCTCGTACACAGGAGAGGAGAACAGGACGGTCGATCAGAGCAGGACTGTTGCCGAGGCGAGCTCCGGCACCGAGACCTTTCTTGGTGCGGGCGCCGTCGTCCTGGGAATTCTCGGACTCATCGGCCTGGCGCCTACACCGCTGGACGCCATTGCGGCCATCGCGATCGGTGCCGCGCTACTCTTGACCGGGCGCTTCGTCGCGCGCCACACGATGGTCAATATCGACACGCACGAGGCCAGGCAGTCGTGGCAGTCGGTGAAGTCGAGCTCGGCGATGGCGGCGCTCGCCGGCGTTGGTGGGCTCGTGCTCGGGATCCTCGCGCTCATCGGGATCTCTCCGATGGCGCTCCTCAGCGTCGGGACGATCGTGCTCGGAGCCGGCCTCGTCATGGCGGGTGGTGCGCGCACGGGCGTC
>DASSNR010000044.1:0-18013 GCA_035687925.1 Gemmatimonadaceae bacterium
AGGTGTACATCCTCATCCTGCCGTCGTTCGGACTCGTCTCCGAGGTGATCCCCACCTTCTCGCGGAAGCCGCTCTTCGGCTACCCCGTGATGGTGTACTCGCTGATGCTGATCGCGACGCTCGGCTTCGGTGTGTGGGCGCACCACATGTTCGCTGTCGGCATGGGCCCGATCGCCGACTCGGTGTTCGGCATCACGACGATGCTCATCGCGATCCCGACGGGCGTGAAGATCTTCAACTGGCTCGGCACGGTCTGGGGCGGGCAGCTCCGCTTCACGACCGCGATGCTCTTCGCCCTCGGCCTCGTCGGCCTGTTCACGATCGGCGGCATCTCGGGCGTCATGCACTCCTCGCCGCCGTCGGACCTCGCGCAGACCGACAGCTACTTCGTCGTCGCGCACTTCCACTACGTGCTCTTCGGCGGCTCGATGATGGGGCTCTTCGCCGGGATCTACTACTACTTCCCGAAGATCACCGGCCGACTCATGAACGAGGCACTCGGCAAGGTGCACTTCTGGGGCACGTTCATCGGGATGAACCTGACCTTCTTCCCGATGCACTTCTCCGGGCTCGACGGAATGCCGCGCCGCATCTATCGCTACGAGGCGATCCAGGGGTGGACGCTGAACAACCACCTGTCGACGATCGGCGCCTACATCCTCGGCCTCGCGACGCTGGTGTTCCTCTACAATCTGATCGTGAGCCGCCGTCGGGGCGTGGTGTCCGGCCCGAACCCGTGGAGCGCACCGACGCTCGAGTGGTCGATGCCCTCGCCGCCGCCCGACTACAACTTCGCGAAGCTGCCGCGCGTCACGTCGCGCTATCCCATGTGGGAGGGCAAGTCCGCGGAAGAGATCGCCGCCGAGCCGCGCGTGAAGCTGTGGGAGCCGGCCGCCGCGGCCGCCGCGCCCGTGACCGAGGAGCGGATCCCGACCGCCGAGCAGCTCGGCATCCCGATGCCGCATCCGACGATCAAGCCGCTCATCGCCGCAATCGGCCTCACGGTCGCGTTCATCGGGCTGCTGTACCACAAGTCGCTGCCGATCATGATCCTCGGCGGACTGATCTTCGTGGGCGCGCTCTACAGCTGGCTCTTGACGCCGCTCGAGCCGGAAGTGGAAGGACATTGAGAGTGAGTCAGTGAGTCAGTGGGTCAGTGAATCAGCGACGGCCTGCAGGTGTCATCCCGAGCGCAGCGAGGGATCTCTCGCTGTGGCGAAGAGCAGATTCCTCGCTCCGCTCGGAATGACAGGCCGACACGCTGTTCCTGACGCACTGACCCACTGACTCACTGACCTACTGCTACTCGGACGACACTATTTTCGGAGACCCTTCAAGTTGCCACCCGCAGAAATGGTCGCGGCGCACGGCCCGGCCGAGCACGGTTACACGAGCACCGGGCTCAACACGACGAAGATCGCGATCTGGACCTTCATCGGGTCGGAGTGCTTCTTCTTCGGCTCGTTGATCTCGACGTTCCTCGTCTACAAGCACCGCAGCGTCGTCGGTCCATGCCCGCATCCAGAGATCCTCGAGAGCACCCACCAGGCGTGCCGAGGCATTCTCAACATCCCCGTCACCTCGACATCGACGTTCATCCTCCTGATGTCGTCGCTGTTCATGGTGCTCGCGCTCGCTGCCGTGCAGCGCGGCGATCGCAAGTACTCGAAGATCTGGCTCGCCGCCACGGCGCTCGCCGGCACGGCGTTCCTCGGGTGCCAGGCGTATGAGTTCACCTCATTCGTGCGCGAAGGGCTGACGATCAAGACGAACCTGTTCGGATCGACCTTCTTCATCCTGACGGGCTTCCACGGCGCCCACGTGACCGCTGGCGTGATCTGGCTGATCACGATGCTGTTCGTCGACTTCAAACGCGGACTCGGACCGCGAGATGAGATCAACGTCGATGTCATGGCGCTGTACTGGCACTTCGTCGACGTGGTCTGGATCATCATTTTCACTTTCGTTTACCTGATCCCGTAACGAGATCCCATGGCTGCCGAATCCGCCCATCACGCCCACGCGCACGCCGTCGCCGACGCGCACGGCGGGCATCCGGTTGAACACGAGCATCCGACCTGGCACACGTACTGGAAGGTCGCGCTCATCCTGACGATCATCACGGCGCTCGAGGTGTGGATCTACTACACGCCGCTCAAGGAGACGCGCATCTTCGGGCCGCTGCTGATCGTGCTCTCGATCTCGAAGTTCGCGATCGTCGTCATGTTCTACATGCACCTGAAGTACGACGCGAAGCTGTTCCGCGCGCTGTTCGTCGGTCCATTGTCCGTCGCGGTCATCGTCGTCTTCTCGCTGCTCTTCCTCTTCGGCCAGTTGATCATCCATCTACGATGATCGCGAGGCTGGTATGCTGTTGTCTGTGGTAGCACTGCACCCCGTCGGCGAGGATGTCTTCGCGACATTCTCGGTTCACCCGAGCACCGTCATTGGCATCCTCGCCCTCGGGGCGCTGTACTGGTGGCGGACGCGCGCGGAAGATCGCGTCCCCACCCGCGGCCAGATCGTCAGCTTCATCGCCGGTCTCGTCGTCCTCTTCTTCACGCTGAACGGGCCGCTCCACGATCTGAGCGACGACTATCTGTTCAGCGCGCACATGGTGCAGCACCTGGTGCTCACCATGGCAGTCCCGCCCCTCCTCATCGCCGGCATCCCGGGTTGGATGATCCGGCCGGCGCTCCGGATCCCCGGCGTCTTCCCTGTCGCTCGGCGCATCGGGTCGGGACTCGGGGCGTTTCTCGTTTTCAGTGTCGCGATGATGGGGTGGCACGTCCCGCAGGCGTACAACCTCGCGATGACGCACCACCCGATACACATCGTCGAGCATCTGTGCTTCCTCGTGGCCGCGACGATCATGTGGTGGCCGCTCATGAGCTCGCTGCCCGAGGTGCCGCGGCTCCCGTACCCCGGGCAGCTGCTGTACACCTTCCTGCTGATGATCCCGATGATGATTATCAGCATCTTCATCACGTACTCGGACACGGTGCTCTATCCGTTCTACGCGCACGCACCGCGCATCTGGGAGATCACGGCGCTGCAGGACCAGCGGATCGGCGGGCTCATCATGTGGATCCCGGGCGGGTTCGTCTTCATCGGGATCCTGAGCGTCATCTTCTTCAAGTGGGCCGCGCGCGGGATGGACGACGCAGCCTCCGCGCAGGTGGACTGGAAGCCGGTGGAGGCGGACGTCGAGACGCCGGCGTCCGCGACGTCGCCGCACTGGGCAGAGACGCCGGCTACGCCTCGCTGAGCCGTTGCTCCGTGGCCGGATCGAAGAGATGGATCCGGTCCGGATCGAATCCGATCGCCACCTCGCTCCCCACGCCGGCCGACACGTGCGGCGGAACGCGCGCCGTGAGCTCCTGATTCCCCGCGCGCATCGTCAGCAGCGTCTCGTCCCCCAACGGCTCGATCAGCTCGACGCGTGCGCGCCCCGCCGCAGGAGCGTCCGTCGCACCGCCCAGCACTGAGACGCGCACGTCCTCGGGCCGCACGCCGAGCAGCACCTCACGTCCGCCCCATGCGGCGACGCGTTCCGCCCACTGTCGCGGCAGCGTGAGCGTGATCGCACCGTCGGTGCTCCGATAGCACATCGCGCCTTCACTCGCGTCGATCTCCCCGCGCAGCAGATCCATCGGTGGGCTCCCGATGAACGTCGCGACGAACGTGTTGCGAGGCCGCTCGTACAGCGCGAGCGGTGGATCGATCTGCTGCACGCGCCCCTCGTTCATCACGACGATGCGATCGCCGAGCGTCATCGCCTCCACCTGATCGTGCGTCACGTAGATCATTGTCGCACCGAGCTGCTGATGGATGCGCGAGAGCTCGCGGCGCATCGCGACGCGGAGCTGGGCGTCGAGATTGGAGAGCGGCTCGTCGAACAGGAAGACCTGCGGCTTGCGGACGATCGCGCGCCCCACGGCCACACGCTGCCGCTGCCCACCCGACATCTGCCGCGGCTTCCGTGGGAGCAGTGCCTCGATCCCCAGAATCGCGGCGGCCTCGCGCACGCGTGCGTCGATCTCCCGCTTCGGCACGTTCCGCAACGTGAGCGCGAACGCCATGTTGTCGTACGCGGTCATGTGCGGATAGAGCGCGTAGCTCTGGAAGACCATGGCGACGTCGCGATCCTTCGGCGGCACATCGGTCACCAGCCGGTCGCCGATCTTCAGGCTGCCCCTGGAGATGGGCTCGAGCCCCGCGATCATGCGCAGCGTCGTGCTCTTGCCGCACCCCGACGGACCCACGAGCACCACCAGCTCGCCATCGGCCACATGCAGGTCGACGTCGTGCACGGCGACCTGCTCGCGCCCGTCGTGCTGGAAGGTCTTGCGCACGCCTTCGAGAGTAACGCTCGCCATGATGCTCCGTGATCGCGTTGCGCGATGTGCGCCGCGGCGCCGATGTCCGCTTCGGAGTCGCGTTCGGCCGCTCGCATGCCGTGTGACGACGGCATGAACGTACATCGTTCGTTGGGGACACCGCCGTGTCAACCCCACGCGTCATGCGCGCGCACGAGCGGGCATCCGCCCTCGACAATTCCGCGGCTCGATGCGACAATGAAGCACCCCGCTCGTGCACGGCTCGCCAACCCGGAGCCTCCCTCCCATGACTGCCCCCACCACGCCCACCGCCTCGACCGTCGCTCCGACCTTCGCGCCGACGTCGACCATCGCACCGACCCCGCCGGCGCGCGTCCGCGAGCGTCTCGTCTCGCTCGATGTCTTCCGCGGACTCACCATCGCGGGCATGCTGCTCGTCAACAACCCCGGCGACTGGGGACACATCTACCCGCCGCTCGAGCACGCGACGTGGAACGGGTGGACGCCGACCGATCTCATCTTCCCCTTCTTCCTCTTCATCGTCGGCATCACGACGCACCTCTCGCTCTCGTCGCGCCGAGCGCGCGGCGCGACCGATGGCGACATCCTGCGCCAGATCTTCAAGCGCGGTGGGCTCATCGTGCTGATCGGGCTCCTGCTCTCGGGGATTCCCTATCACCAGTTCGAGTTCACGCTGGGACCGCTTTCCTTCAGCTCCGTCAATCCGCCGCTCGGCGTGCACGACTGGCGCTTCACCGGCGTGCTGCAGCGCATCGGCGTCGTCTACATCGTGGCCGCACTGCTCACGCTGCGCACATCGCTCAAGCAGCAGATCGCGATTCTCGCCGCGCTGCTCCTGGGCTACTGGTTCGCGATGACGCTGATCCCCGTCCCCGGCCACGGGCTCGGGATGCACAATCTCAACGACGCGAGCGCGACGCTGGGCGCGTTCATCGATCGCACGGTGTTCGGCACGAACCATCTGTGGAAGGGCTCGGTGACGTGGGATCCCGAAGGGCTCTTCTCGACCGTCCCCGCGATCGGCACCGCGATGCTCGGTGTGATCGCGGGACGATGGATCGCGTCGTCGCGCCCGATCCTCGATCGCATCTCGGCGCTGTTCGCCTTCGGCGCGATGGGGATGGTGGCCGGCCTCATCTGGAACTGGGTGTTCCCCATCAACAAGAGCTTGTGGACCAGCTCCTACGTGCTCTTCACCGCAGGGATGGCGTGCGTCACGCTTGCGACGTGCATGTGGCTCATCGACGTGAAGCGCATCTCGTGGGGCGTGAAGCCGCTCGTCGTCTTCGGGCTGAACCCGCTCTTCGCCTTCGTGGGCGAGGGGTTCATCGGGCGTTTCCTGCAGACGCTGCTCAAGGTGAATTCGGGCGGCCAGCCCGTCTCGCTGCAGGTCGGGATCGATCGGGCGCTGTTCGGGTCGTGGCTCAGCCCTGTGAACGCATCGCTCGCCTTCGCCATTTGCTTCGTGCTCGTCTTCTATGCGATGATGTGGGAGCTTCAGCGCCGCAACATCGTCTTCAAGGTCTAACCCGCTCCGGCTGTTCCTCCGTCGTGTGACCAACCGGGCTCCGAGTCGTAGCATCAGGGGCCCCGGTTCCCTCTCTCGTCGTTCTCACTTCCAGTCGTGATCGTCTCTCGTCGCCTCTCCGCGCGCATCGTCTGCGCGCCGCTGCTTGCCGCCCTGTGTGCGGCACTGTCATTGCCGGCATCGGTGCTGGCCCAGGTCGCTCCGGTCGCGAACGCGGCGAGCCTTCCCGATGACGCCGGCCTGAGCGCGCCGAGCGGCGCCGAGCCTGCACGGTCGCCGCGCGCCGGCGCCGATGCCTCGTCGCGCGGCCCCGTGCGCCGCGTCGGTGCGTCGAGCGCGAGCGCGGCGCCCGCCGTCGATGTGCTCGCGGACGACCTCGGTGATCTCCTCACACACCGCGTGCGCAGCGGCAAGTGGGGCGCGATCGTCGTCTCGCTCACGCGCGGCGACACGCTCTATGCGCTCAACCCCGACGAGCCGCTCAAGCCCGCGTCGAACATGAAGCTGTTCACCGCCGCGGTCGCGCTCGATGAGCTCGGCGCACAGCACCAGTTCAGCACCGACGTCCTGCGCGATGGCCCGCTCGCCACCGATGGCACGATGCGCGGCAACCTGTATCTGCGCGGCGACGGCGACCCCGGACTCTCACAGCGGTATCTCGATGGCGGGCCGAGCGCGCCGATGAACCTGCTGGCGCATCTCGTGGCGGGCACCGGCATCAAGCATGTGACCGGCAATCTGATCGCCGACGCGACGGCGTTCGACACGTCGCGCGTGCCGGAGGGATGGCAGCACCGCTATCTCCAGGCGAGCTACGCCGCGCGCGTCTCGGCGCTCTCGCTCGACGAGAACATCGTGCTGATCGTCGTGCACCCCGGCGCATCGGCGAACGCCGAGGCATCCGTCTCGCTCGACCCGGCCACCAATATCCCGGTGCGCGCGAGCGTGCGCACAGTGGAAGGGCGTGGTGCCCGCGTCATCATCTACACGGATCCCAGCGGCAACATCGTCGCGCGCGGATGGATCGGCACGCACGCGGGGACGCGTCGTTATCAGCTCGTCGTGGAGCACCCGGCACTCTTCGCCGCCGGTGCGCTACGGCAAGCGCTCGCTTCGCTCGGCGTCACCGTCGACGGGGCGATCGAGCTCGGCAAGACGCCTGTGGGTGCGACGACCGTCGCATCGCTCCCCTCGCCGCCGCTCGCCCGACTCATCTCGGCCATGAACCGGGAGAGCATCAACCACTTCGCCGAGCTGCTCTTTCGCGACGCCGGCCGCCACGCAGATCCCAGCCACATCGGCTCGGTCGAGACCGCGAGCGCGCTGCTCCAGCGGTTCATGACGCAGAAGGTGGGCGCCGCTCCGGACGCCGTCCATACGACGGATGGGTGCGGGCTCTCGGTGCTCGACTACACGACGCCCCGCGCGCTCGTGCAGCTCCTCGCCTACGCGAACCACGCTCCGTGGTCCGACGCCTTCCACGCCTCGCTCCCCGTGGCTGGCGAATCGGAGCTGCTCCGCGATCGCATGCGCTACACGCCCGCGCAGGGCAACCTTCACGCGAAGACGGGCACCACGAACACCGTCATCTCTCTCGCCGGCTACGTCACCGCCCGCGACGGCGAGATCCTGGCCTTCGCTTTCCTCTACAACGGCACCGACCGCTGGCGCGCGAAGGAAACGATCGACGAGATGGGCGCGCGTCTGGCGAAGTTCGCGCGGGTGCCGGGGGCGGCGGGGGTGGGGACGGTGGGAGGGATGTGAGTTGTGGGCTATGGGCTGTGAGCTGTGAGCTATGGGCTGTGAGTTGGGTTGTGAGCACGGAGATCGCGAACGCCTCTGGCTCACAGCCCATAGCCCACAGCTCACAGCCCATAGCCCACAGCTCACAGCTCACAACTCAATCTCCTTGATGACAACCCCCCGCTTCTCCAACGCCTGGATGTACGGCAGCGCGGGGACGCACTCGTCGGGAGTGCAGACGCCGCAGGTCGGGATCTTCCCCGTCGCCTGCATCTGGCCGGTGATCGAGAGCGAGTAGCCCGTGGTGCGCTCCATCGCGCTGATGCCGCGCACCTCGTCGTAGTAGTCGATCAGCTCCCAGCCGATCGTCTTCTCGTGGCCGCCCTTCGTCCCGTCGACGAGCACGCGCAGCGCGACGAGGTCGTGACCGTTGGGCTTCGTGAGCCGCGGGCCGACGGTCGCCACGAACGCTTCGCGCGGAATGACCTTCGTCCCATCGACATCGACGGGCGTGAGCTCGAGCAGGCCGAGCTCGCGGATCGCTTCCATGATGTGCGCGTGTCCCGGGTAGCGGAGCGTCTTGTACTCCATCGTCGGGATCTTCCCCTCGTAGCGGAACGCCATCGTCGAGAGGCCGCCCGCGGTGTGGAACGCCTCGAGCGTACCGACCGGCTTCGGGAACTCCACCGGCACGATCTCCGAGAGCGCCTTCACCTGCGTGCGCTTCCCGTTCCGCAGCACCCAGGAGAGCGTCGTGTAGTAGTCGAGCACGCCCTCGAGCGAATAGACGATCTGATAGTTGAGCGGCGGCTCCGGGCGCTGCGGCAGTCCACCGACGAAGATCCGCACCGAACGCACGGTGTCGAGCCGCTCGATACCGAGCTGCGCGAGGATGTTCACCATCCCCGGCGCGAGCCCGCAGTCCGGGATGACGCTGATGTGCTTGGCGCGCGCCTTCGCGTCGAGCTGCTTCTGCTCGAAGACGATCTCCGTGTTCCCGCCGAGATCGCAGAAGTTGGTGCCGGCTTCGACCGCGAGCGTGGCGAGCTCGAGGTTGAAGTAGTACGGCACCGCACTCATCACCGCGTCGCTCTCGCGCATCACGCCGAGCACGGCCTCGCGGTCGCGCACGTCGAGCGGCGTGGGGAAGAGCCGCGCGCCGGAGTACGGCGCGAGGAAGTCGGCGATGTGCGAAACGTTCAGATCGGCGAGCCGGACCTCCGTGACATCGGGATTCTGCAGCAGATCATACGCGCAGGCAGAGCCTTGTAGCCCGGCCCCGAGCACAAGCATCCTCATGAATGAGATCTCCTTCAGGCGTCGGTGGGTGAGCCTGTAAGGTAACCATTCGCGGGCATGGACGTGAGGCGCTTCTCGTGGTACTATCGCCGGTCATGCTCGGCTCGCGCACACGTCTCGATTTCGGAGGTCGCATGTCCTGGTCGCTGCGTGCTCTGTCCCGACACGGCTCCCTCGCACTGCTGGCGGTCGTGCTCGCGTGCGGCGGCGATTCCACGGGACCTGCGACGCCGAAGCCCGCGGCGCTCACGCTCATCACGAGCGCCGCGGTGAACGGCACAGCGGGACAGCCTCTCGCCCCGCGGGTGACCGTGAAGGTGACCTCCGCATCGGGCGACCCCGTCCCCGGGATCACGGTGTCGTTCGTGGCCGCGAGCAACAGCGGCACCGTCGCCGTGGATGACGCAGCGACGAAGGCCGACGGCACCGCCGCGGCCACGTGGACGCTGGGCACCGTCGCGGGCGACAAGATCGACACGCTGCGCGCAAGCATCAGCGAGCTCCCCGGAAAATCGGTCGCCGTCGTCGCGACGGTGAAGCCCGGAGCACCGAACGCCCTCACCATCGTCTCGGGCGACCAGCAGCCTGGTACGCCCGGCGCGCTGCTGCCGCAGCCGCTCGTCGTCGTCGCGCGCGACGCACTCGGCAATCCCACGAGCGGCGCGCAGGTGGGCTGGACCGTGGAGGGCGGCGGCTCACTGTCGGCGACCTCGACCGTCACCGACAGCGATGGGACCTCGTCGGTGACATGGACGCTGGGCGCGGGCACGAACCGCGCGCACGCCAAGCTCGCGAGCCTCTCGGCGACGCCGCTCACCTTCACCGCATCGTTCACGAGCACGGGCGCGGTCGTCCTCACCTCGGTGTCGCCGGCCACGCTCGTCGAGGGACAGAGCGCCACGCTCACCGGTTCCGGCTTCAGCGCCACGGTCGCGAACGACGCCGTCTTCATCGATGGCGTAGGCGCGACCGTGACATCGGCGAGCGCGACCTCGCTCACCGTGACCGTTCCGACCTACGATTGCCGGCCGCCGCGCTCGGTGGATGTGCGCGTCGCCGTGAGCGGCGACAACAGCAACACCGTGAGCGATGCGCTCACCCCCGTCGCGTCGACACTGAACCTGCCGGTGGGACAACAGCTCATCCTGCAGGATCCCGCAGGCTTCTGCGTGCAGTTCGCGGAGACGTCGGCGCCCGAGACGTATCTCGTCGGCGTGCAATCAGTGAGCGAGCTCGTATCGAGCATGACCCCGGTGGCGCTGAGCGCGGCCAGCGCGCAGACCGTGGTGGCGTCCACGGTGCCGAACACACCGTGGCCCGCCCTGCTCTACACCGCACAGGGAAATCGCGCCCTCCCCGTATCGCCCACAGTGGAGCGATGGGACCGCCAGCGCACAGCCGAAGCCCGCATCCGGATGCGCGAGCGGCAGCTCGTGCGCCCGGGCATGATCGCAGGCGCACGTCAGCTCCGCGCGCGTGCCGCACTCTCCCCGTCGGGGACGCTGGCGGCGTCCGCCGTTCCAGCCACGGCGAAGGTGGGCGACACGATCCAGGTGCACGTGCCTGATGTGAACTCGGACAACTTCTGCCAGACCTTCATCCCGATCACCACCGTCGTGCGCGCGGTGGGGACGCGCGGCATCTGGCTCGAGGACGTCGCGAACCCGAGCGGCGGCTTCACGGCATCCGACTTCCAAACGCTGAGCGATCTCTTCGACAACGCGATCTACGACGCCGACACGCAGGAGTTCGGCGCACCGACCGACTTCGATGGGAACGGACATATCGTGATCGTGACGACGAAGGAAGTGAACAAGGTCGCGAACGTGCTCGGCTTCGTCGTCTCCACCGACCTCGTGCCGACGACGACGTGTCCCGCGAGCAACGATGGCGAGTTCTACTACGGTCGCGCGCCCGACACCACATCATCGCAATTCACGTCGCCGGAGCCGTACCCGGTATCGACCGCACGGCTGGACGCGCAGAAGCTCATCGCGCACGAGTTCACGCACGTCATCCAGTTCGGGCGTCGCCTCGACAACCCGAACGCCACCGACTTTCCGACGCCGTGGGAGGCCGAGGGGCAGGCGACGCTCGCCGAAGAGATCGTGGGGAACCGCCTCACCGGCCGCTCCACCGCGCAGAACTACGGCTTCGCGGTCGCATTCGACAATCCGCGGACCTCGGATGTCGATTGGTACAGCGACCGCTTCATCGATCTGGCGGTCTACTTCGGCTTTCGGACGTCCACGAGCAAGGTGTCGAACGCGCCGGAGCAGTGCAGCTGGCTCGATACGCGGAGCAACGGCAACACGGGCCCGTGCCTCAGCGGGCGCGAAGTGTACGGCGTGCCGTGGTCGTTCCTCCGGTGGCTCTCCGATCAGTTCGGTCCCACGTTCCCGGGCGGCGAAGCGGGGCTGCAGCAAGCGCTCATCGACGACACGCACTCCGGCTTCGCCACGATCGAGAACGTCGTGAAGGTGCCGATGGACTCGCTGCTCGCGCAGTGGTCCGCGATGCTGTACGTCGATGACCGCGTCCAGAACGCCGCGCCGCGTCTCACGCTCCCGAGCTGGAACATGAACGACATCTTCAGCGCGCTGGTGGCGCCGGCGCAGCTCGAGCCGCGCACCCGCTCTTTCACCACATTCACCGATACGATCTCGGTACGAGGCGGCTCGACCGCCTACTATCTCGTCGGTGGCTCGGGCCGCGCCGCCACGGCGCTCCGCGCACGCGACCTCACCGGCAATCCGTTGCCTGCGAACATGCAGATGTGGGTGGTGCGAGTCCAATGAGCGCGCCGATGCGTTTCCTCATCATCCGCCCGAGCGCGCCTCGGCGCCGCGCGATGTGTGTCGCCATCGCGTGCACCTGCGCCTTCGTCCTCGGCGCATGCGCGCATCACGCCCGCGTGCCGAGCGCTGACACGGGAGGTCCCATGCCGACGACAAACGCCGACACGCAGGCGACGGGCACCATCGCGGTAACGGGCACCGCCGCGGCGAGCTACGCCACGCTCCGCGTCGAGGGCGCGCGCGCCATCACGCTCGTCGGCGATCTCGAGAGCGAGCTCCGGCGGCTCTCGGGCGCCACCGTGCGCGTCACGGGACGCGATGCGGGGGCCGGCCCGCTCGGCCGCCGTCTCGATGTGCAACGCTACGAGGTGCTCGCCATCGATGGGCAGACGCCTGTCGTCGGTACGCTGCGCGTCCATGACGACGCCGTCTGGCTCGTCGCCGCCGACTCCGTCGCGCTCGAGGCCGTGCCAGCGGAGCTGCGTGCGGAGGATGGCGCGAAGGTGTGGGTCACGGGCCGGCGCACGGAGCGCGGGCTCGAGGTGCAGCGCTACGGCGTGCTGCGTCCCGCACGCTGATCGCTCGGCGCGCCGAAGCGCGTCAGCTGGTTCTGCACGAGATAGCGATACACTGCATCAGCCGCGATCGCATCGGCGGCCGGACCCGGGTGACCGTCGTACGGCGTCGCCCACCACCGCCGCCAATCCCCGCCCTGCGCCTCGAACACGGGCGTCAGGTCGAACACGTGGAATCCGTCACGCGTCGCTTCGCGCGCGACCTTGTCCTGCAGAGCGCGCACCGGGTACGTCGTCGCTGTCCAGTGCCCGGGGATGAAGAGCGGGAAGATCGCGAGGACGATCGGCACGCGACGCGCGTGCGCCGAGTCCGCCATCTCGCGAAGACCGTCGCGCAGCTGCTGCCACCCGATGAAGCCCGGCTCCACGGTGCTTGGCAACGCCTCGTAATCCTGATGGCCGCGGGCGCGCAGGGTGTTGTACTGCCGCTCCATGAACGCGAACAGCGCGCTGTTCGCGACCGCGCCCGTCGTGAAGCGGGATGGGAGCAGGGCGTGCGAGGGCACGAGCCAGTCGACATCCTCGTGGCCGAAGTCCCGGTAGCTGGGGAGCGCATCGTTGGCCAGGAACTGCACGACCACCAGATCGGGATCGAACTGCCACCCGATGCGCCGCAGCTGCTCCGCCTCGTTCGCCGTCGTGAAGCCGCGCTCGCCCATGTTGATCACTTCGATGGCCGTGTCGCCGCGCGCCGTGCGCAGCGTACGCTCCAGGCGCGCGGGCCACGTGCTGTCCGTCTGCGCGATCTTGTCGCCCCACGTGTACGAATCGCCGAGGACGACGATGCGATACACACCCGGCGGCTTGGCGGTGCGCTCGTACGGGGAGCGGATGCCGAAGACGTTGTGCTTCCACAATCCGTCGTAGCGTCCGCTCCAGGCGTGAATCTCCGCTGGTGCACCGTAGCGCCGGGCGAGCGATGGGGAGCGGAAGAGCAGCTCGCCCGCACCGAGCGCGAGCACGAGCGTCACGCCGAGCATGGCCAGCCCGGTCACGCCTTCGCTGATCACGCGTGACGCACCGGTGTCCGCGAGCACGATGGCGATGAGCCCGAACACGACGGCGAGCACCACGGCCGCGAGGATGCTGAACACCTGCGCGACGAGCAGCATCAGTCCCGACAGCACGACGAGCCCCACGCGCGGCGCGAGCGCACGGAACGCCTGCTGCCAGTTGCGCGCGAGCGCCTCGCTGCGCTGCGGCCGCATGAGCAGCCACGATCCGGCGAGCCAGAGCAGCCCCGTCAGCGCCCGCCACGCGACGCCGGCGGGTATCCACACGAGGAGGAGGAGCAGGGCGAGTAGTACACACCACGCCCAGCGAAGGATGACGAGCGTCGATCGCGATTGGTCCGACATGGAGTTGCCGCCGGATGCAGGATGCGCCGACGTGCTTCATACACCGTGCCGGACCGCCGAGCGCGGTGTGCCGCGCGATGTGCGCTCAGGACGTGCGGGGCGTACCGCTCGCGTCCGCGTACACGCCATCCACCGCGCTTGCGGGTGGCGGCATGCGCTCGTGCCGGCTCTCGAGCGCCTCTGCCTCCGCGCGCTCCACCTCCTGCTCCACCTCCGCCTCGATCGCGTCGAGCGTCTCGCGCGCGACGCCGCACTCGACGAGATGCTCCTCGTACAGCGCGATGGGATCGCGGCGCCCCCAGGCGGCGAACAGCTCGGGCGCGAAGGTGTGCCGCGCTTCCGCCTCATCATGTGTGGCGTGCCCACCCATGCGGAACGTCTCGGCCACCAGCAGTGCGGGGCCGTCGCCGCGCCGGCACCGCTCGACGGCCAGCGCCGTGAGCGCGTACGCGTCGAGCACGTTGTTGCCATCGAACACGCCGCCCCACATGCCGTACGCCTTCGGCCAATCGGCGAATCCGCGGCCGCCTGCCGCCACGTGATGCTGGTCGAGCCGCGTGCCGAGCGCGACCTGATTGTTCTGGATGATGAAGATCGCCGGCGCGCGCCGCACCGCGGCGAAGTTGAGCGCCTCGTGCGTCACGCCCGCCTTGGTGCTCCCGTCGCCGATCCAGGTGAGCGCCACGGCTTCGCTGCCCCGCATGCGGAACGAGAGCGCGACCCCCGTGACGACGGGAACGATGTCGCCGATGTTGCTGATCGGCGGAAGCACGCCCTTCGAGAGATCGCCGCAGTGCCCGTCGCGCCCGTGCGACGGGCTGTCGAACGTCCCCATGTACGCGCGCAGGATGTCGGCGACGGGCATCCCCATCTCGTGGCAGGCGCCCGCGTTCCGGATCATCGGGGCGGCAATGTCGCCGTCGTACGTGGCCAGGTCATTCGCGGACACGCCATCGTCTCGCCGCGAGCTCGCACCGTTTGACGGCGACGCACCATCGACGCGGCGCGCGCTCCGTGCCCGCGGCCGCCGCAGTGCGTGCACCGGCCCGATGGTCGTCGCCTCCTCGCCGGTTCCCAGCCACGCCTTCGAGATGACGCCCTGGCGTACCATGCGCTTGAGCGAGATGTCGGTGAGCCGGTTGCGCACGAGCCCACGGTAGAGATCGAGGAGTTGCTCAGGGGTGAGCTGCGCGATCACGCGTGCACGATCGGCATCGCGCTCCAGCGTGGCGCGGTACTCCTCCACCAGCACGCCATCACGCTCCCACGCGACGTACTCGGCAGGCTCGAATGCGGCGTAGCGCTTCATATTCGCAATGTGGACGGTGGATGGCGTGCCGGCAATGGCCGTCGGTGCTACCGGATCTCCACCCGCGCCCCCGCGGCGGCCCGCGTGAGCCACACGCGCGGCGTCCGCCCGAACCGCGCTTCGTACTCGCGCGCCAACGTCGGCGCCGCTGCAGCGAGCGCGTCCTCCGCCCCGACGGCGATCGCGCACCCGCCCCACCCCGCGCCCGTGAGTCGCGCGCCCGTCACACCCTCGTGTTGCATCGCGTGCGTCGCGAACCAGTCGAGCTCGGGGCTCGAGCACTCGTAGTCCGTGCGCAGCGATTCGTGCGACGCACACAGCAGCTCGCCCGGCAGCGCGCCGCTCTGGCGCAGCGTGTCCACGGTGAGGCGCACACGCTCCGTCTCCGACACCACGTGCCGCGCTCGGCGATCGAGCGGCGGCGGGAGCTCGGCCTCGCGAACGAGCTCCGCTGTCGCGGCTGCAAGATGCGGCAAACCCGGCTCGATGTGCCGCAGCCGCTCCAGTGCGCTCTCACATTCGGCGCGGCGCTGATTGAACGCCGAGCCCTGGAGCGAACGCGCGACGCTCGTGTCGAAAATCAGCACGGCATCGGTCATCGGAACGAGCTCCGCGGTCGCCGTATCACAGCGGAGATGGAGTGCATGTCCCTCGCACCCCAGCACCGATGCGAATTGATCCATGATCCCCGTGGCCACACCGACGAACGCCGTTTCCACGCGCGTGCCGAGCAGCGCCGCATCGCGCGGCGGGAGATCGCGTCGCGCGAGCGCCAGCAGCGCGAGGGTGGAGGCCACCTCGAGCGCCGCGGACGAGCTCAGGCCCGCACCCGCAGGCACATCGCTCCAGATAGCGACGTCGACCTCGGGAACCGCGATGCCGATCCGACCCAATTCGTGAACGACGCCGGCGACATAGTCCCACCACGCGCCGGCACGCTGCGGCTGCCGCGCGTCGAAGGTCCCGACGTGCTCCTGCGAGGCGGAGACGACCGTGCTGCGCCGCCCACGCTGTGCCGGTGCCGCCGCGACGACGGTGCGGCGCGCGATGGCGATCGGCAACACTTCACCGCCGTTGTAGTCCGTGTGCTCGCCGATGAGATTCACTCGGCCCGGCGCTGACGCGACGGCCATAGGCTCGCCGCCGAAGTGTCGGCGAAATAGTTCCGCAGCCGGTGCGTCGCTCGTATGCGCCACGTCGCTCATATTCCTGATGGAAGATGGATGGGCATGGAGAGGAAAGGCGGCTGAGTGGTCAGCCGCCTTTCATCGTGCCGGATACACGGGCCCGGCCGCATCGTCACGGCACGCCCGCACGCGATCGGCCCAGCCTCCCGTGCCGCACCACCCCGATCCTCGCCGAATGATGCGTCAGGAGTGCACGCGATCCGATCCGGCGACTTTGACCAGCTTGTTGTACACGCCGAGGATCAGGAAGGATGGAGCCCACTGTCCGACGAAGAGACTCTCCTCCTTCTTGTCCATCAGCTGGAGCATCAGTGAGACCGCCATCGAAGCCAGTGCCGCTCCGAGATACACGTCCGAGGGCAACTTGGCTGTCTGCTCCTCGATCATGCGCGTGACCGGTCCTTCCGAGTGATCCCTGGTTTCCCGCGTGCCGCGGTCGGTCTGAAATGCTGTCGCGCTCATGTGCGCCTCCTTCGTGGTGTGCCGGTCCGATGCGGTGGCGCGTTGACCATCAGCGCCCTCCGGGACCGCAAATCGCAAGCTGACGCCCGAGCATGGCCGGCCAATGCGCACGGCCGTTCGCTTGCGGGGAGGCGGCACGTCGAGCGTATCGCGTGCCATCACGACGCGCGCAACTCGAAATCGGTCGCAGCGGCGACAACATCGCTCCGGCCCTACACGCACACCCGGTTTCTCCCCTGCGCCTTCGCGCGGTACAGCGCCTCGTCCGCCGCCGCGATCAAATCGTCCGGCGCGTAGATGCGCTCCGACATCGTCGATGCCGTCGCGACCCCGATGCTCACCGTCACGTGCAGCCGGTCGCGCTGCTCGCCGACCTCCGCAGGATACTCGGCCACCTTCTGCCGGATGCGCTCGGCCACCGCCACCGCGCCCTCCTCGCCCGTTTCGGGAAGGACCACCACGAACTCCTCCCCCCCGTACCGCGCGACGACGTCCACCGCGCGCGCCTCGCGCTGCACCGTGTGCGCGACCGCTCGCAGCACCTCGTCGCCGATGAGATGGCCGTAGCTGTCGTTCACCGCCTTGAAGTGATCGAGATCGACCACGAGGATCGACAGCAGCAGCGCATATCGCCGAGCACGCTCCAGCTCCGCCGTGAGCCGCTCGACGAGCGCGCGCCGGTTGAGCGTCTGCGTGAGCGGATCGGTGAGCGCGAGCAGCTCGAGCCGCGCCTTGTCGGCGAGCGTCATCTCCACCGAGCGCGCACGGCGAATGGCCGTCACCGCCGTCCGCACCACGGCGTTCGCGAACTCCACATCCTCGCGCGTCAGCGGCTCCTCGCCCTTCACGGTGCGCAGGAAGAAGACGCCGCCCGTGCGATAGTCGAGCGCGAACGGGAGCACGATCGCCGACCGCACGTCCACCGGCCGCTTGGCCGCGGCCCACTCCTCGCGCACGCGCGCGTACAGCTCGCTCGACTGCACGTCCTCGACGAGCACCGGCTCCCCGCGCTCGAGTGCGGCGGTGATCTCGGGGTAGCGGTCGAGCCGGATCTCGAGATGTCGCAGCACCGGCGACTCGTACGACGCGGCCACGACGCCCGTCTCGCCCCCCGCGCGCGCGAGCACGAGCGAGCAGCGCGAAATGCCGAGCGCGAGCGCCACGCGCCGCACGAGGATGTGGTACATCTCCTCCGCCGAGAAGTCGCCCGCCACCTCGTGCAGGATGTCGGCGAGCTTGCGCCGGCTCTCCGCTTCGTGCCGCGCGCGCTTGAGCTCCACTTCCGTCGACTGTAATTGTTCGCGCGCCGAGACTAATTCGGAGCGCAGCCGCAGCTGCACCTGCACGCGCGCGAGGAGCTCGGCCACGCGGAACGGCTTCGGCAGATAGTCGG
>DASSNR010000059.1:0-3423 GCA_035687925.1 Gemmatimonadaceae bacterium
CTGGTTCTTCTACTGGCTGGCGCCCTACCCCGCCACGATGCGCATCTGGCCGCAGTTCCGCAGCGCGCTCCCCTGGGACATGGTGGCGGTGCTCACCTACTTCACCGTCTCCCTCCTCTTCTGGTACGTGGGGCTACTCCCCGATCTCGCCGCGGCGCGCGATCGTGCGCCCGGAACGTGGCGGCGTCGCATCTACGGCGTGTTCGCGCTCGGGTGGCGCGGTGCGGGACGACATTGGAAGAACTACCGCATCGCGTACATCATCCTCGCGGGGCTCGCGACGCCGCTCGTCATCTCGGTGCACAGTATCGTGAGCCTGGACTTCGCCATCGCGCAGCTCCCCGGCTGGCACTCGACCATCTTCCCGCCCTACTTCGTGGTCGGCGCCATCTACTCGGGGTTCGCGATGGTGCTCATGCTGGTGATCCCCATCCGGGCGGTCTTTCATCTCGAGAACGTGATCACCGAGCGGCACCTCGACAACCTCGGGAAGATGCTGCTCGCCATGGGGCTGCTCCTCGCCTACAGCTACATCTGCGAGGTGTTCACGGCGTGGTACAGCGTCGACCAGTTCGAGCAGTACACGTACCTCTTCGCTCGGCCGTTCGGTCCGTACGCGTGGGTGTACTGGAGCATGACGCTCGCGAACGTGCTCACGCCGAACCTCTTCTGGTGGTCGAAGCTCCGCACGAACGTCGTGGCGCTGTTCGGCGCCGCCGTCGTGATCTTCGTCGCGATGTGGGCCGAGCGGTTCATGCTCATCGTCACCTCGCTCAATCGCGATTTTCTCCCATCGAGCTGGCACTTCTACGCGCCGACGTGGGTGGACTGGGGGCTCCTGATCGGCAGCCTCGGGCTCTTCTGCTTCCTCTTCTTCGCCTTCCTGCGATGGGTGCCGTTCATCCCGTTGAGTGAAGTGAAGAAGGTGCGCTTCGAGCTCCGGCGGCGCGTGGAGAGCGAGCTGCCATGAGGCGTGACCGCGAGCGCACGCGCCTGATGGGTGAGTTCTCGAGCGCCGAGTCCCTGCTCGACGCCGTCCGGCGCCTGCGCGCTGCGGGGTACGATCGCGTCGAGACGTTCGCGCCGTTCGACATTCCGGGTCTCGGGAAGACGCTCGGCCTCGGCCGCTCCTTCCTTCCGTTCTTCATCTTCGCGAGCGGTGTGGTTGGACTGATCGTCGCGTACGGGATTCAGTGGTACGCGAACACCTGGGACTACCCGCTCATCGTCGGCAACCGACCATTACATCCGGTGCTGGCGTACATCCCTGCGACGTTCGAGGGCACCGTTCTGCTCGCCGCACTGGGCGCATTTCTCGGGCTGCTCCTCTGGCTGCGCCTCCCCAAGCTGTGGGATCCCGTGTTCGAGATCGAGGGGTTCGAGCGCGCGACCATCGATCGCTTCTGGGTCGCCGTCGACGGCGCCGCCGTCGGCGCCGATGCCGACCGCGGTGCGCGGGTGATGAACGAGGCGGGCGCGCTGCGCGTCGTGTTCGTGGAGCGCGCGCGATGAGAGCGACCGTGTGCGCGGCGTTCGCGTGTCTCGCGCTCACAGCCTGCGGGCGCGGCGACCATCGCCGTGGATGGGATTGGGAGCGCATGCGCGTGCAGCCGCGCTACGACGCGTATGGCCCGAGCGCCTTCTTCGCGGACAGCATGGTCATGCAGCAGCCGCCGGTCGGCACCGTCGCGCGCGAAGCGATCGTGGATGCGCCCGAGCTGGCGACAGGGCAGACGAACGGCCAGTACGTGACGACGATCCCCGTGCCGGTGACCGACACGCTGCTCTCGCTCGGCCGCTCGCGCTTCGCCATCTACTGCGCCGTGTGTCACGGCGACGGCGGCTACGGCGGAAGCATCGTCGCCACGAACATGCTCCCGCCGCGTCCGCCATCGTTGCGCGCCGCGGCGATACGCGCGCTCCCGCCCGGCTACGTCTTCCACGTCATCACGAATGGCTTCGGACGCATGCCGTCGTACGCCGCGGAGCTGTCGGCGCAGGAGCGATGGGCGGTGATCGCGTACCTGCAGCAGCTTCAGCGGAGCGAACGGGCGTCGACGTCCGCGCAGCGCGCCGACTCACTGCGTGCGGCGCGACTTCAGGCCGCGGCCATGGACTCGTTGGCGAGGCGGGCGACCTTCGGCCCGCCGTCGAGTGGAGCAATACGCCGATGACCAATCCGCTCCTCGAGGTCGACCGCGGCCAGCGCGTCATGCGAATCGCTTTCATCGTCGGCATCGTGGGGATCGTCGCGTGGGCGATCGGACTGAGCACCAATCCGCGAATGGCGTTCGGCGGCTATCTCGTCGCGTACGCCACGGGCGTCAGCCTCGCACTCGGCGCGCTGCTCCTCGTGATGATCGGTCACGTCACCAACGCCACGTGGTTCGTCGTCTTCCGCCGCATCACCGAGAACGCCGCGGCGACGTTCCCCATCTTCATTCTGCTCTTTGTTCCGCTGCTGTTGGGACTCGGCGCGCTCTATCCCTGGGCGGGATCGTTGAGCGCACTCCCGGCGGAGCTGCAGACGAAGATCCTCGCCAAGCGCGCGTACCTCAACGTGCCGTTCTTCATCGTGCGCGCCTTCATCTACTTCGTCATCTGGACGGGATTCAGCCTCTGGCTGCGACGCGCATCGATCCGTCAGGATCGCGATCCATCGAACGGACCGTGGCGGCTGCAGCGTCGCATCGCCGCGGGTGGTCTTCCGCCTGTCGCACTGGCGCTCACCTTCGCGAGCTTCGACTGGCTCATGTCGCTGTCGCCGGCGTGGTGGTCGTCCATTTACGGCGTGTACTACTTCGCCGGGGCGATGGTTGGCGCGCTCGGCATGGTGGCCGTGCTCGCATTCGCCTGTCAGCGCGCCGGGCTGCTCGACTATCTCGCCGCACCGGAGCACTACGGCGCGCTCGGCAAGCTGCTCCTCACCTTCGTGATCTTCTGGGCGTACATCGCGTTCGCGCAGTATCTCATCATCTGGATCGCGGACATTCCGGCCGAGGCATCGTGGTATCTGGTACGGACGCGGGGCGGTTGGGCTGTGCTCGGGATCGTGGTGCTCGTCGGTCAGTTCGCGATTCCCTTCCTGCTCCTCCTCTTCCGCGCGCTCAAGCGCCGCCCGCTCGTCATGGCCGTGCTCGGCGTGTGGCTGCTCGTGATGCACTACCTGGACATCTACTGGCTCGTGATGCCATCGCTCTTCCCCGACAGCGCAGTGGTCAGCTGGACGACGATCGCGGCGATCTTCGGCGTCGGCGGGCTCGCGGTCGCATTCGGCATCTGGCAGCTGCGCGGCCACGCGATCGTTCCGCGCGGCGACCCCGAGCTCGCGGCGTCGCTGGAGTATGGGAGGACGTGGGCGGTAGAGGAGTGAGAACTGCAGTCGTTAGTCGTCGGTCGTCAGTCGTCGGACACACCGTCGGG
>DASSNR010000067.1:0-9169 GCA_035687925.1 Gemmatimonadaceae bacterium
AAGGGTCGGTGAAGCGCCGCTGTGAGCTTTGAGCTATGAGCTGTGGGTCGTGAGTGTGGTCGTGAGCACGGAGATCCAGAACGCCTCTGGCTCATAGCCCAAAGCTCAGAGCTCACAGCTCACAGCTCACACTTTTTCCCCCGGCCTCAGCGCCGGCTCGCCGCGGCGCTCCGTCTCCAGGCGCGCCATGTAGCGCTGGGCTTCGGAGATGCGCTCCACTTCGATGGCCATCGCGTCCACACCCTGCTCGATGCGCTGGAGTTGCGCCGTGAGGTCGGGGTTGAGCGCGGGGGTGGAGCTGCGGCGGTCGAAGTAGCGACCGATGGCGCGCGCGATCGGGAGGCCGATGATGATCACGGCAACCATCACGAAGAAGGCGATGCTGATCGTGACGGCTTCGTGGGGGATGCCCGGGCGCTCGAACGGCGGGAAGGGTGGCTGGATGACGATGGGCGTCCCCTGCCCCGATGCCTGCGCCGCGCGCATCGCCTGCTCGCGTGCCGCTTCCGCCTGCGCCCGCGCATTCTGCGCTTGTTGGCGCGCCTGCTGCACCTGCTCGCGCACCTGTTGCTGGACCTGCTGCCGAATCTGCGCGCCGAGGTCCGGCGATGGCGTGGTCGTGGCCTGCTGCAGAGTGAATGCTACGGGCATGGCTCCCTCAGTGACGATGATACTCCCTCCAAAGTACCGTCCCACGCGCTCCGGTGAAAGCGGTTACGGCTTGACCGTGAGCGACAGCGTGATCGCGAACGGATAGCCCGGTGTGAGCCACCGCTCCGGCTGCGGGAGCGGCGGCCCCGCGAGCGGCCCCTCGGGATTGTCGGCGAAGATCCCGAACGTGTCGTAGCGGCTGTTGAAGAGATTGCTGACGCGCGCCGTGACCCCATAGTGTCGCGCGTCGAGCGACAGCCGAAGGTCGGCCACCGCGTAGCCCGGGAGCGGCGCGTGGTCATTGGCCTCGTCGCCGCGCAGGAACTGGCTCGACACCGCGCGCATCGAGAGCGCGCCGTCGAACACCATCGAGGGGAAGACGCGCGTGTACCCCACGCCGGCGGTGCCGCGGTGCGCGGGAGAGAGCGGAAATCGATCACCCGGCTCGGCCGGCGCGGCGTTCGGAAGCGCGGACGCGAGCTGCACGGTGCTCTGATACGTGGCGTCCAGATAGCTGTACGACCCGAAGGTCCGGAAGCCCGCCGGGAGCGCGAGCGTCCCCGAGATCTCGACGCCCTGCCGCCGCGTGTGCGGAATGTTCTGGAAGTACCCCGCGGTCGTCTTCGAGGCGACGAAGACGATGTCGTTGCGCACGTTCGTGCGATACGTCGAGATGTCGATCGTCGAGCCCGACGCGAAGTCCCAGTCGATGCCGCCCTGATAGTCCACGACCGTCACGGGATCGAGCGGCGGATCGTCGCCCAGCGCGAACGGCAGCGGACAGGGCGCGGTGACGTCGGCGCAGGCGAGCTCGAGCGCCGCGGGGGCGCGGAAGCCCGTGCTCACCGCCGCGTAGCCGCGGACGTCATCCGTGAACTGATAGTTGGCGCCGAGCTTCGGGAGAAAGCGACGGAAGGTGCTCGTGCCATCGTTCGCCGGCTCGCGCAGGTCTCGAAATGGGATGCGGACGTAGTCGCCGCGCGCAGCCGCGGTGAGCGAGAGTCGATCGGTAACGGAGAGCACGCCCTGCGCATAGAGCGCCGCGTCGTCCTCGTTGACGCGCGCATTCTCGCACAGCCCGGTGGCCGGATCGCATTCGGTGGAATCGATCGGTGCCTGGGCCGTCGCTTCGCCGAAGATGCGGTAGCGCACATCGTGACGACTGTACTCCGCACCGAAGGTGAGCCCGAGCGGAAGTCCGACGAGCCGGGTGGGGAGCGAGAGCTCCGCCGTCCCGCCGCCCGAGAGATTCCGGATGTGCGCGAGCGTGCTCGGCGCGTCGATGTTCACGTTGAACTGCTGGATGTCGTTGCTGCGCGCGAAGAGATTCCCGCGCAGCTGGCCGCCGAAGAGCTCGCGCTGGCCGCGCAGTGCGCCGTAGAAGAGCTCCGGCTCGAAGAAATCGCCGGCCGTGTAGTTGGCGCGCCGGTCGACCCCGATCCAGCTCTCGGGAAGCGAGCCCGCCTCCATGAGGCGATCATGCGCGTAGAGGAGCGACAGCGCGACATCGCTCGAGTCGCGCTTGCGGCCGAGATTCGCGAACACCATCCGCGTGCGGGCGGACGCGGCATCGCGATAGCCATCCTCGTCCGAGCCGCTCGCCATCAGGTAGCCATCGAGTCCGTTCGTCATGCCGCTCGTGGTGATGCGCGCATCGCGGTAGCCGAACGCTCCGCCATCGAGATCCGCCGCGACGTGCGGCGTCGCGGTTCCGCGTGCGGTGGTGAGGAGCAGCGCGCCGCCGAGCGTGTTCTTTCCGAAGAGCACGTCGGGCCCACGCACGAGCTCGGCGCTCTGCACCGCTTCCATCGGAATGAGGTCGAAGTTCACCTCCTGCGCGTCGGGCTCGTTGATGCGCACGCCGTCGAGAAAGACGCTCACGCCCTGCGGCACGCCGATTACGGGCGAGAGTGTGAAGCCGCGCACGTCGAGCGTGGGCTGCGCGCGTGTTCCCTGGTCGTCGGACAGGCTCACGCCGGGGAGCGCGGTGAGCACCTGCGCGGCGGACGCTGGGCCCGGCGCCACGGTGCGCATGTCGACCTCGTTCACCTGCACGGGCGTCCGCTCATCGACGTTCGAGAGGCGCGTGCCGGTAATCACCTGCGTCTCGAGGCGAACGGCGCGCATCGAATCGACGTGCGTGGAGTCGGCACGCGCGGTGTGTGCGCGCGTCGTGTCAGGCTGCTGTGCGGCGAGCGGGACGGCGAGCGCGACCAGCGCCGCGAGGAGCGCGGCGCGTATGGTCACGCTCAGCTCTGCCGGCGTCGTTCCGCAGCGATCGCTTCGACACCGAGAATCAATCGGTCCACTTCCTCCTGCGTCGTATAACACGCGCACCCCACGCGCACGAGCCCCTGCCGAGCCACACCGAGTCGCTCGACCACCGTGGCCGCATAGAAGTCGCCGCTCGAGACGAAGACGCCAACGTCCGCGAGCCCGCGCGCAACCTCGTCCGACGGTACGCCGGTCACGACGAACGAGACGGTCGGCGTGCGCGGCGCATCGGGACCCGGTCCGAATACCTTCACGCGCGAGATCGACGAGAGTCCATCCCACAATCGTGTGACGAGCGAGGTGCTGCGCGCGTGCAGGGCGCCGTACGCGCCCTGAAGCCGCGGACGCAATCCGTCGCCCGCCAGGATGGTCTGTGCTGCACGTGTCGCGCCATCGGCCGGCACACGCATCACGATCGGACCCACGGCGAGCGACGCGAGGAACTCCACCGCCGCCGCGGCGCCCGCCATCCCTTCGTGGTTCTGCGTCCCGGTCTCGAGGCGCTCCGGTGCGGTATCGGGCGACGGTTGCAGCTTCGGCACATCGAGCGCCTGCAGCAGATCGCGCTTGCCGTAGAGTACGCCGATGTGCGGACCGTAGAACTTGTACGCGGAGCAGGCGAGAAAGTCGCAGTCGATGTCGCGCACATCGACGAGCGCGTGCGGCGCGTAGTGCACGGCATCCACGAAGACGAGTGCGCCCGCGTCATGGGCGAGCCGCGCCGCCTCGCGCACGTTGGTGATCGTGCCGAGCGCGTTCGACGCCGCGCCGATCGCGAGGAGCCGCGTGCGAACGGTGAGCTGGCGCGCGAGGTCGTCCGTGTCGAGCTGCCCCGTCTCCGAGTGCATGCGCACGGTGCGCACCGTCACCCCGCGCTCCTTCGCGATCGCCATCCACGGCGCCACGTTCGCGTGGTGATCGAGCTCGGTCACGACGATCTCATCGGAGGCCCCAAGCCCGCGACCGATCGCGCGCGCGAGGTGGAAGGTGAGCGTCGTCATGTTCGCGCCGAACGCCACTTCGCTCGGCGACGCATTGAGAAATGCCGCGAGCACGTCGCGCGAGCGCGCGATGATCGCGTCGGTCTCCGCGCTCGTGGGGTACTGCCAGTGCGTATTCGCGTTGTGGTGGTAGAGGTAGTCGTTCATCGCCTCGACGACCTCGCGCGGCACCTGCGTGCCGCCGGGTCCATCGAAGTAGGCAACGGGATGAGCTGCGTGCGCGCGTGCGAGCGCGGGGAAGTGCGCGCGGATGTCAGCGGGAGATGCCACGCCTGTAGCGAGCGGTACAGCGTTCGTCATGCGATCTCGACCTGTGCCCAGTCCTCGAGGAGTCGCACCGCCTCGATGTGATCGGCCTCCTCACCGAGCGCGCGATGCGCCGCGCGGAAGAGCTCGGCGGTGAGCTGCAGCAGCGGCGTCGGCACCTGCTGCTCGCGCGCGACGCCGGCCGCGATGTTCACGTCCTTGTCGAGCAGCGCGAGCCGGAAGGTGCGCGGAAACTTTCGCGTGAGCACGCGCTCGGGAAAGAGATGCTGCGACGTGTTCGATCGTCCGCTCGAGGCGTTGATGACATCGAGCGCGACGCTCGGCGACACGCCCGCCTTCGCGAGCGTCGCGAGCCCCTCGGCGGTGGACCAGACGTGCACGGCGAGCAACGCGTTGTTCACCGACTTGAGCGCATCGCCCGCGCCGACCGGACCGCAGTGCACGATCTTCTTGCCGAACGCCTGCAGCACGGGGCGCGCCCGCTCGATGGCGCTCGCGTCGCCGCCGCACATCACGGTGAGCGTCCCCTGCTCCGCCCCGCTCGTGCCGCCGCTCACCGGCGCGTCGATGAAGGCGACGCCGCGCTCGGCGAGGCGCGCAGCGATGCGGCGCGACGTCGCCGGATCGCCCGATGTGCAATCGATGAGCATCGCGCCGCGCTCGAAGCCCGCGAGGAGCCCGCTCGGCCCATCGAGCAGCGACTCGACATCGCGCGAGGTGGAGAGACAGGTGACGACGAAGTGCGCGGTGCGCGCGGCATCGGCCGGCGTGTCGGCAACGCGCACCTCGAGGCCGCGCGCGAAGGAGGCCGACTTGTCGAGCGTGCGGTTCCACACCGCGAGCTCGAAGGGAGGTGCGGCGAGACGTCGCGCCATGGGCGCGCCGATGGCGCCGAGTCCGAGAAAGGCTACGCGGGGAGGCATGAGCTCCTGTATCGGAAGTGGGAACGCGAAAGTTCGCCCGTGCCGTTGAGAGCGTCAATCGGCATCGGCGTGGGATGTCGCCAACACCAACCGTGTGAGGGCGCGCGGTCGCACCATCAGTCGTTTGACCGACGCGCATCTCCCCCATTCGGCCAATGCCGGGGGCAACGTAGCTCCAGCATCCTTCGTGAGGAACGGGACACGGCGTCCCGTTGCACTCATACGGAGACATGGACATGACGACGACAACCGAAAGCGGGAGCGCGCTCAGCGCGCTGTCGAGCGACTTGGCCGGTGCCGTCGAGCGCGCCGGACGCGCCACGGTGGCGATTCACGCGAGGTCGCGCATCCCGTCGAGCGGCGTCCACTGGCGGCCAGGGATCATCGTCACCGCCGATCACACGGTGAAGCGCGATGAGGAGATCACGGTGACGTTCAGCGATGGCCGCACGGTCCCAGCGGTACTCGCCGGGCGCGATCCGGCCACCGACCTTGCCGTGCTGCGAGCGGAGCACGCTGACGCTCCGGCCGCCGAGCTCGGCGATGCGGCATCGCTCAAGGTGGGGCATGTCGTGCTCGCCGTCGGCCGCGCTGGTGAGCAGGTGAGCGCGAGCCTCGGCATCGTGAGCGCGATCGCCAACGAGTGGCGAACGTGGCGCGGCGGCATCATCGAGCGACTCTTCCGACTCGATCTTGCGGTATACGATGGATTCTCGGGGAGCCCGCTCGTCGACGCGCGCGGCATGATCGTCGGGATCAACACGTCGGGGCTCGCGCGGGGGATCGCGACGGCCATCCCGAGATCCACGGTCGATCGCGTGACCGATCAGCTGCTGGCGACCGGTCGCATTGCGCGCGGCTATGTCGGACTCGCGATGCAGCCCGTTCGCCTGCCGGGCGCGCTCGTGCGCGAGCTCGGCCTCGCAGGGGACGGCGGCGTGATTCTCGTCGGTGTCGAGCCAGGCGGCCCCGGCGACAAAGCGGGCGCGATGATCGGGGACGTGATGGTGGCACTCGATGGCAAGCCGGTCCGCACCGCCGACGATCTCCTCACGCTCCTCGGCCCGGAGAGCGTCGGACGCACGGTGCGGGCGCGCATCATTCGCGGCGGCGCGTCACGCGAGCTGTCGATCGTCGTCGGCGAGCGGTCGCGCAGGAGTCGATGACATGTCGACCTCTGTGACGGACGCGCTGGAGCGCGGTGCGCAGGTCGCCGGCGAGCTCGCGGATGTGGCCGAGCGAGTGCGGGCGTTCACCGTCGACGTCGCGGCACCCGGTGCCGGGGGGACGGGATCGGGCGTGATCTGGCGCGCCGATGGACTCATCATCACCAACGCACACGTGGCGCGCGCAGAGCGGATGACCGTGACCATGCACGATGGCCGCGCGTGCGACGCCGCCGTCGTGGCACGGGATGACGCTCGCGACCTTGCTGCACTGACGGTGGATGCGGTTGGCCTGGAGCCCGCTGCCGTGCGAGACGCGCGCACGCTTCGTCCGGGCGAGCTCGTGCTCGCCGTGGGGAGCCCGCTCGGCATTCGCGGCGCCGTCGCTGCGGGCATCGTGCATGCGCCGAGCGCGCGGGGACCGGGCGGCCGGCGATGGGTGCGCGCCGACCTGCGGCTGGCACCCGGCAATTCCGGCGGGCCGCTTACCGATGCACTCGGCTGCGTGGTCGGGATCAACAGCATGATCGTCGCGGGACTCGCGATGGCCATTCCGAGCGATGTCGTACAGCGATTCGTGGATGGTCCCATGCAACCCTCGTTGGGGATCGTGGCGCGACCGGTGCTCGTGTCGCTCGCCGGTGATCCTGCGCTTGGTCTACTCGTGCTCGATGTCCGACCGGCGAGTGTGGCATCGGCGTCCGGACTCGCGACCGGCGACGTGTTGATCGCCGCGGGCGGACATCCCTTCGATTCACCGAACGACCTGATGGGTGAACTGGACGAGGCCGGGCCGGACGGTGTGCTGCCGCTGACGCTCCTGCGCGGTGGGCGACGCATGACGCTCGATGCGCGGCTGCGCGGTGGAGGCTCGCGCGTGGAGGCCGCGTGATCCGCGTGCTCGTCGCCGCCGATTCGGTGGTCGCTCGCGCCGGGCTCGAGTCCATCGTCGCGCGGCATCCGTCGCTCACGGTGGCCGGCAGCTCATCCGCCAGTGCAGAGTTGGCGCACCTGGTGGATGCGCTGCAGCCCGATGTCGTGCTGCTCGAGCCCTCGGTGCACGACAACGGTGACGTCGTCACCGCGCTGCGAGCGGCGAGCGATTGGGTGCACGGCACGGCGCTGGTTATTTTGAGCGACGCGCCGGAAAACGGCGCGATGGCCGAGCTGTTCCGCTCGGGCGTCCGCGCCGTGCTGCCGCGCGACGCCGGCGCCGATGAGATTTTCGTAGCGATCGAAGCCGCGGCACTGGGACTCGCCGTGCTGCACGACGACGACCTGGTCGCACTGCTGCCGCACCGTCCCGTCGCAACACGCGGACTCGTGAGCGCGCCCGCTCAGGCGCTCACACCACGCGAGATCGAGGTGCTCACCATGCTGGCGGAAGGACTGGGGAACAAGCAGATCGCGGCCCGACTCGGGATCTCGGAGCACACCGTGAAAGCGCACGTCGCCGCCATCTTCGGCAAGCTCGGCGTTTCCACGCGGACCGAAGCCGCGACGCTCGGCGCGCGGCTCGGTCTGATCATGCTCTGACGACGATTGTCGCGAGAGCAGACACGCAGCTGATCATGCATCCAAACGGACCACAAAAGTCTCCGTCCGTCACCACGCGTCTCGCCATCGCCGGCATGACGAGCATGCACAGCGTGCACGCCGTCTACACCGCGCTCACACCCGTCGAGGGGATCGTGCGCGTGCATATCGGGTTCGGGACGGCGACGGTGCAGCACGACGGGCGAGCGACGTGCGTGGCGCTCACAGAGGCGATCGCCGTGGCGGGGTACGAGGTGACCCAGTGCACCGAGGAGCGCGGGCGGTTGCCGGTGTTGTGAGATGTCGGGTGATCAGCACATCACACCCGACGACGGCAGGTCGCCACCCAGAATCGCCGTGCGCACGGATTCAATGCCGCTCGCAACCTTCCGATGACGGAGCCGATGAGGCGTCGCGCCATCGTGTGGCATGCATCCCTCTTGCCTTCCTGTGACCGCCGAGGCGAACGTATGGGTATGGCAGCCCCGCTCGACTTCTATACGGCGGACATGGTCCGCCAGCTTAACGAAAGCTCGCCGTGGAACGGGCCGCGATACGAGACCGTGCACGGGGAGCTCCTGGTGAGCCCCGCACCACGATTGGCGCATCAGGATGTAGTGGGCAACCTTTACTTCGCGCTGCGGCTCTATCTCCGGCACGAACCCGCCGGTCGTGCCTTTATGTCGCCCGCGGATATTTCCTGGGGACTCCCCGATGTACTCGCGCAGCCGGATGTGTTCATCGTTCCGAGTGAGGAAACCACGGAGCGTGAGTGGAAACAGATCCTGCATCTGCTGCTCGCCGCCGAAGTGCTGAGCCCGAGCAGCGTGCGAGCCGATCGGTTCACGAAGCGCCGGCTGTATCAGGAGCAGGGGACGCCGCTGTGCTGGGTCATCGATCCGGACGCGCGCTCCGTGGAAGTATGGACGCCCGCCGATACCTTCCCACGCATGGAGCGCGAGCAGCTGGTATGGCATCCAGCCGGTGCATCGGCGCCGTTCGTCCTCCCTCTGGACGAGCTGTTCTCTTTGCACTGAGCCCGAGGGCGATCCATGCGGACTCTCTGCGCCATATTCGCCGGTCTCGCTCTCCTCGCCTGCCACCCCGCTCCCGCACCGACGCCGTTGCACTCCACTCGCGCGGACAGCCTGGTGTTCGAGCGCTCGCGCTGCTTCGGCTTCTGCCCGGCGTACCGGCTGAGTCTGCGGGCCGACGGGAGCGTCACATTCGCGTCGCGCAATCCGGGTGACACGGCACGCACGGCAACCGATTCAATCTCGCCGGAGAAGCTCGGGTGGCTCGTGCAGGAGGCCGAGCGGATCGGCTTCTTCGAGCTCCCCACAGAAATCAT
>DASSNR010000069.1:0-10341 GCA_035687925.1 Gemmatimonadaceae bacterium
GGACCGCATCGCCGCGCTCGTCGACGCGACAGGGCTCCCGAACACCATCCGCCAGCTCGTGTGCGTGGGTGACGCGACGCCGATCCCCAACTGGCGCTCGTACGGCGTGGACGACAACGCCATCCCCTCGACGTGCCTGGACGGCGCGGCACCGATCGAGTTCTCGACGGAGCGCCCAACCGTCCTCGTCTTCGACTCGACTTTCCGTGCGCCGCTCAGCTGGCGCGGCAACCTGCAGGTGAGTGGACTGAGCATCGATGGGTGGCAGCTCCGGCTGGGCGGCACGTACTCGCTCGGCGTGAACGGCGAGAGCAACATCGACCTCAACCTGCACCACACGCCGGCGTTCACGCTCGCGGACGAGGGGAATCGCCCCGTGTTCGTCTCGCCGTCGAGCATCGTGCCGTCGAGCGGCGCGGTCGCGCCCGGAGCGTCGCGCATCACGGAGCGCTTCGGCCGTGTGATCAGCACGGTGTCGGACCTGCACTCGCAGACGGCGCAGCTCGCGCTGAGTCTCGCACCGACGCGCCCGCTCTTCGGCAAGATCCCGCTCTATGCGAGCTACACGTTCACGCAGAGCCGCATGCAGTCGCGCGGATTCGACGGCACGACGGCGGGCGATCCGTTCGAGCGCGAGTGGTCGAGCGGGCAGCAGCCGGAGCACAACATCATCATCAACGCGTCGCTGCGCGTGAAGTGGCTCTCGTTCCGCCTGCTCACGAACGTCACATCGGGGATGCCGTACACGCCGATCGTCGCGGGCGACGTGAATGGCGATGGGCTGAACAACGACCGGGCGTTCGTCTTCGATCCCGCGTCCACCACGGACATGCTCCTCGGCGGTCAGATGGCCGAGCTGCTCGCGGCCGCGCCGCCACGCGTGCGCGACTGTCTCTCCCGGCAGCTCGGCCACATCGCGGCACGCAACAGCTGCCACACGGGGTGGCGCGTGCGCCCCGATGTGAACGTCGCGCTCAACCCGCAGCATCAGAGTCTTCCGTTCGTGGGCGACCGGCTGCATCTGTCGCTCACAACGGTGAACGCGATGGGAGCGCTGCTCCGCGTGTTCGGTCTCTCGGGCACGGCGCTGGGGCGCGCGACCGCGGGGTACGGCACCGATCCAGTGCTGCTCTATGTCGCTGGATTCGATCCAACGACGCAACGGTACGAGTACCGCGTGAACCAACAGTTCGGCGAAGCGCGCGACCGCACGATGGGCGGGCGCAGCTTCAGCGCACCGTTCCAGGTGCAGCTCCGCGCCGATTTCTTCTTCGGTGGCCCCTCGCGCCACTCGCTCGCCCAGGAGCTCGGGCTCGTGGCGAAGGATGGCGAGAAGGCGCTCAAGCCGGAGCAGGTGAAGGCGCGGCTGCGCAGTCTCACGAGCAACCCGCTCGCGCAGCTCCTCATGCTTCGCGATTCGCTGCTCCTCACCGAGAAGCAGATCCAGGACATCCAGCAGCTGAGCAACGGCTTCGAGGCGCACGCGGATTCCACACTCACGCCGCTGGCCCAGTACCTGGCCGAGCATGGGAAGCGTGTGAGCGACGACGACCTCGGCAAGCGCCTGGCGTTGGTGCAGGCGCGAGTGCGCGACCTCATGCTCGTCGTGTTGAAGGAGGCGAGCGACCTGCTCACGTCCACGCAGAAGGAGCGGCTGCCGGAATTTCTGCGCGACGCGCTCGCGGCGGGGAGTCAGGGGTAGGCACGCCGGAAGGCGTCAACTGTTCCGGGAACGCATGTGCTCGGCTGCCGATTCATGCGGCGTCGCCGTTGCCACCGGCGCGTCCGGCGCTCTATCTTCACGCTCGTCACCTTCCACCCTGGAGCATGCATGGCTGTCTCCACTCTCACGGCACGCGCAGTTCCGGCGCTCGCGCTCGTCGCGGCGCTCGGGCTCGCGGGGCCGGCACGCGCGCAGGACAGTACCGCCGCGCCGAATGTCGGTCAGCTGGCGCCCGATTTCACGGCGCCCGGTGCCACACGCTTCGGATTGCTGCAGAGCCCCGTGAAGCTCTCGGATTTCCGCGGCAAGACCGTCGTCCTCGCGTTCTTCTTCAAGGCACGGACGAAGGGCTGAACGATCCAAATGGAGGCGTACCGTGATCAGTACGCCAAGCTCTTCAACGGTGGGAAGAACGTGGTGGTGATCGGGATGAGCGTCGACCCCGACACCGCACTCGCCTCGTGGGCAAAGGACGAGAGCTTCCCAATCCTCTTCGCGAGCGACAGCGATGGCCAGATCGGCCGCGCGTACGGGATCTGGAACCCCAAGTACAAGCTCGACACGCGCGTCGTGTTCGTGATCGACCCCGAGGGGAAGATCAGCTACCGCGCCATGCCATTCCGCGAGCTGACGCAGGACGCGTACACGCAGCTCGCCGCCGCAGTGGATCGGACGGTGACGCGGGGGGAGAAGGCGGGAGCGGGGAAGTGAGGCAGTGGGTCAGTGGGTTAGTAGGTCAGTGAGTCAGGAACGGCCCGTAAGGCGAGTTGATCTCGCCCTATGGGCTTTTTCTGACCCACTGACCTACTGACCCACTGACTCACTTGACTATCCCCGCCGCCCCGTCCACGATGCAAGGGTGAGCACTCACCCCGGCCATCGCCACACGCTGCGCGCTCCATCGGCGCATGCGGCCGCGCGCGGAATTCTCGCGGCGGCCGAGCGGGACTTGCAGCAGATCATCCTGGACATCCACGATGGGCCGGTGCAGGAGATCTTCGGTGCGCTCTCGCAGATCCAGGTGCTGCGCGGACGACGGGATCTTTCCTCAGCCGAGGCCAGTCAGACGCTCGACCGAGTGGCCGCATCGCTCGAGCGTGCGCTCGGTGAGATCCGGAACTTCATCGGCGCGTTCCGGCCGCCGGAGTTCGAGCGCCGGGCGATGGAGGCGATCCTCGAGGGGCTCGTCGTCCAGCATGAGGCGCTCACGGGGAGCGCGGTCGAGTTCACGGTCGAGACGCCGTTGCCGAGCGTCGCGCTCCCGCTCAAGATCGCGCTCTATCGAATTCTCCAGGAAGCGCTTGCGAACGCGACGCGCCACGCGCACGTGCGCCAGCACTGGGTGCGCGTGTGGGCGGAGGACAGTGAGATCGTGCTCGAAGTGCGCGACGAAGGACGCGGCTTCGACGTCGCGGCGGTGACGGCGAGCGAGAACGAAGTCGGCGTCTCCGGCGGACACTTCGGGCTGCGCGGGATGCGTGACCGGGTGGAGATCATGAACGGGTCGCTCACCATCGAATCAGGCGCACGCGGCACGCGTGTCATCGCGCGCCTGCCCGTCGCCTGAGGAGCACAGTCCGCATGATTCGCGTGCTGCTCGTGGACGATCACCCACTCGTGCTCGAGGGGTTGCGCGGTCTCATGGAGGCGGAGGCCGACGTGGAAGTGGTGGCGACCACGACGCAGGGCGATTACGTCGCCGACCTCGTGCGCCTGCATCGCCCCGATGTCGTGGTGCTCGATCTCGAGCTCGGCGACGTCAGCGGCTTCGAGGTGCTGAAGCGACTCAAGGCGCAACCCGTACCGGCGCGCGTGCTCGTGCTGACGGCCTACGGCGATGGCGAATCGATGCGCGCGGCGATCGAGCACGAGGCAGACGGGATCGCACTCAAGACCGATTCGCCCGCGCGCACCATCGACGCGCTGCGCGCCGTGAGCTCGGGCGCGCTCGTCTATCCGCAGGCGGCACGGCGCTGGATGCGAAACCCCGCCGAACGCTCGACGTTCGGCCCGGGCGCGCTGAGCGAGCGCGAGCGCGAGGTGTGGGCGTTGCTCGCATCGGGGCTTTCCAACCGCGTGATCGCGCGCAAGCTCGGCGTGAGTCCGAGCACGGTGAAGTTCCACACGCAGAACCTCTTTCAGAAGCTCGGCGTGAACAACCGCACCGCGGCGGCGGTGGAGTACGAGAAGCAGATTCCGGCGGCGGCGCGCGCCGCGCTCACCCCGTCGTCCCGAACCCCGCCGCCACGCAATTGATCGACAGCAGCAGCGCTGAGAGATAAGCGGTTCGCTGTGGATCATCGCTCGCTGCCGCACGGAAGCGCGCGAGGAGGTCGATCTGCTGGCGATGCGCCCACTCGAGCATCCCGAGGCGCCGGCCGAGGCGGCGGCGGAAGTTCGGGAAGCGCTCGCCGAGCGTGCGCGAGCGCGTCACCTGCTGCACGCTCTCGATCGTGCGCTGGTGCTCCGCTTCGATGAGCGCGAATACGGCACGCCGCGCACGTTCATCGGGCACGAGCTCGGAGTATGCGCGGGCGAGCGTGAGGTCCACCTGCAGCAAGGTCTTCTCGACCTCGTCGATGATGAGGCGGAAGATGCGCGAGTCGGCGAACATGCGATGCAGCAACTCGCGGCCGCGACTGCCGCGAATGTCGAGAAACGCCGACAGCGCGCTGCCGACGCCAAACCACCCGGGGACGAAGTGCCGGTTCTGCGTCCACGCGAACACCCACGGAATCGCGCGCAGGTCGGCCAGCGATCGCGTGCCCGCGCGCCGCGCGGGCCGCGAGCCGAGGTTGAGCAGCGAGAGCTCCTCCAACGGTGATGACGCCGTGTAGTAGGTGATGAAGTGCGGGTGACGGATGAGTGTGCGATACGCGGCCTGCGCCGCGCCCGCCAGCGCTTCCATCGCTTCATCGAATCCGCCGGTGGCCTCCTCGTGCGTGTCCGCGAGTGAACATTCGAGCACGCTTGCCGCCAGGAGCTCGAGGTAGCTGTTCGTCGTTTCCCGGTTCGCGAACTTGTACGAGACGACCTCGCCCTGCTCGGTGAGGCGCAGGCGCGCACGGATCGTATCGCGCGGCTGGGCGGCGATCGCGCGGTGCGTCGGCGCACCGCCGCGGCTCACGGAGCCGCCGCGTCCATGGAAGTACGACACGCTCACCCCCGCATCCTCGGCCACGCGCGCGAGCTTCGTCTGCGCCTTGTACAGCTCCCAGTTGGACGTGAGGAAGCCGCCGTCCTTGTTCGAGTCGGAGTAGCCGAGCATCACTTCCTGCACGCCGCCCTGCGCGCGCACGCTGCGCTTCACCAGCGGCACCGACAGCAGCGTACGCATGATTCCCGGCGCGCGGCGCAGATCGTCGATCGTCTCGAACAGGGGCACGATGGGAAGCGTGCAGCTCTCCACGCCGAGCTCATCGCTGAAGAGTCCCGCCTCCTTGGCCAGCAGGTACGCGGCGAGGACATCGGCGGCGCGCTCGGTGCCGCTGATGATGAGACTCCCGATGGCGCGGCGATCCACGCGCTCGCGCAGCTCGCGGACGAGCCGGAACATCCCGAGTGTCTGCGCCCCGTCCTCCGGCAGTCCGTCGTCCGTTGCCCGTGAGGGGCGCGGCGTGCTCAGCGCTTCGCGAATCCACGAATTGTACGTCGGCCCCAGCGCCGTCACACCGCTCTCTTCATCGAATGCGGACGGGTGCTGCTCGGCGTACATGGCGCGGATGGTGGACGCGAGCTGTCTGGCGTGCGTGCGGAGATCGAGGCGCGCCGTACAGAAGCGGAACGCCTCGACTTCCCTGCGCAACGGTGTGACGAGCGTCCGAGCGACCGCCGTGCTTCGCGCCTCGGCGAGGGCGTGCTCGAGCGTGCGCAGCTCGGCGATGAGCTCGTCGGCGCTCGCGTAGGCGGGGAGCGCGTCGGCCGCGCGGCGCTGCACGTCCGTATCCATTTGCTCGAGCGCGGCCTCTGCCCGGGCGATGGTCGCCGCCAGCTTGCGTTGCGTGCACGCCAGGTACTGGCGGAACAGCTCGCCGGGGTTGCGTGCCGCGAGGTGGACGCCGTCGCCGCTGGCCGCTAGCGCCTTCGCGAGCGCACGACGGAACGCCAATCCGATCGACACCGAACGCTCCGAGATGCTGAGCGCTCCCATCACGTCGATGACGCGGCGCTCGTGGCGGCGCAGGCTCGCGAGGTGATGGAGCAATACTGCGTGTCGCGTCACGTCGTTCGTCACGTTCGGGTTGCCATCGCGGTCGCCGCCGATCCACGAGCCGAAGTGGACGAAGGTGGGCAGATCGAAGGGCTCGTTCGGGTAGTACTCCTCGAGCGCGCGCGCGAGCTCGTCGTGCACCACGGCGACGGCGTCGTAGAGCGTCTCGTTGAAGAAGTGGAGCCCCCACACCACCTCCTGCGCGACGCTCGGCCGCTCGAGTCGCAGCTCGCCCGTCATCCAGAGCAGATCGATCTCGTTCCGCAGGCGCGACACGAGTCGCGCGCGCTCGCGCGGCGTAGTGCGATGCGGATCCAGCGCCGTGAGCAGCCGGTAGATCGCACGATGCTTCTCGAGCACCGTCACGCGCTTCGCCTCGGTAGGGTGCGCCGTGATCACGGGGCTCACGCTCGCCGAATGGAGCAGCGTGCGGATCGTTTCGGGAGTGACACCGGACGCGCGCCACCCGGCAACGACGTGGGCGAAGGTGCCGAGCAGCGCCTGCGCGCCGTGCTCGCTCTCCGCTTCACGCAGTGCGTGCGTCGCCTCGAAGCGGTCGGCGATGCTCAGCAGCTGTGCCTGGAGTCCGAGTGCCTGCAGCGCGCGCGCGATGCGAGCGGGCGGAGTCGATGCATCGAGCGGGGCCCCGTTGAGCACGGACTCGAGAGCCGGCTCGCGCGAGCGAAGCACGCTCGTGAAGAGTGCGACGAGGAGCTCTCCGGCATCGGCGCCCGGGGTGGGCTCCGGCGTGATCGGGATCACTCCCGCCGCGACGTGCGGCTCGGGCGGCGCGTGCGTCTGCGCCGACATCATGTCACCTTGTCGCGCGGCGTCTCGCCACGGAAGAACGCCACCAGATTCTGGATCGCGCGCTCGCCCATCGCCACGCGTGTCTCGTGCGTCGCGCTCCCCAGGTGCGGGAGCAGCACGACGTTGTTCATCCCGAGCAGCGCGGGAGTGACAGCGGGCTCGCGCTCGAACACATCGAGGCCCGCGCCCGCGATGGTGTGTGCACACAGCGCCTCGACGAGCGCGGCCTCATCCACCACATCGCCGCGCGACGTGTTGATGAGGAACGCGGCGGGCTGCATCTCCGCGAGCCGGTCGGCGTTCATCAGATGATGCGTTTCCGGCGTGGCGGGACAGTGCAGTGAGACGAAATCGCTCTCGCGCAGCACCGCCTCGATCGAATCGCGCCGCTCGGCGCCGAGCCGCACCACCTCGTCTTCTGGAACCGGCGAGGGGTCGTAGAAGAGAACGCGCATCCCGAAGCCGTGCCGCGCGCGGTACGCCACGCCGCGTCCGATGCGCCCCATGCCGATGAGGCCGAGCGTCTTTCCCGTGACGCGGGTGCCGAGCATGTGCGTCGGGCCCCACCCCGTCCATTCGCCGTCGCGCACGACGCGCTCCCCTTCCCCGGTGCGGCGCGCGACCATGAGCATCAACGTGACCGCGAGATCGGCGGTGTCATCGGTGAGGACGTCGGGCGTATTCGTCACCACGATGTCGTTCGCACGCGCGGCGGCGACGTCGATGTGATTGTAGCCGACGCCAAAGTTCGCGATGATGCGCAGCCGGCGCGGTTCGGTCGAGAGCACCTTCGCGGTGAGACGATCGGTCACCGTGCAGAGCAGCCCATCGGCCGTGCGCACGGTCTCGGTGAGTGCAGTCGCATCGAGTGGACGATCATCGGGGCTGAGTCGTGCGTCGAAGAGCTCGCTCAGTCTCGCTTCGACCGGCGCGGGGAGACGACGCGTGACGACGACGGTTGGGCGTGCGGTCATGTCAGATCAGGACGGTGCGGGCGCTCCGCCGATCGAGCGCCTGGGACATTGTCGTGCCGAGCTCGGCGGGGCTCGGAGCTACCATGAGACCGGAGGAGCGCATGAGCTCGGCCTTCTCGGCCGCGGTGTCACCGAACGCGGAGATGATCGCGCCCGCGTGCCCCATGCGCCGCCCGGTGGGCGCCGTGAGGCCCGCGACGTAGCCGACGACCGGCTTCGTCATCCGGTCGCGCACGAAGAGCGCCGCGTCGGCTTCCTGCGGACCGCCGATCTCGCCGATCATCATCACGCCGTCCGTGTCGTCATCGTGCTCGAATCGCTCCAGAATATCGGTGAAGGTGCATCCGGTGATCGGGTCGCCGCCAATGCCGACGCTCGTGCTCACACCGAGCCCGACCGCGTGCATCTGCGATGCGGCCTCGTAACCGAGGGTGCCGGAGCGCGACACGATGCCGACGCGGCCTGGCGAGTAGATGCTCCCGGGCATGATGCCGAGCATCGCCTTCCCCGCGCTGATGACACCGGCGCAGTTCGGGCCGACGAGGAGCGAGCGCTGCTCGCGCGGGTAGCGCCGGAGGTAGCGCTTCACGCGCATCATATCCTGCGCGGGGATGCCATCGGTGATGACGACGATGAGCCGGAGTCCCGCGTCCGCGGCTTCCATGATCGCATCGGCGCAGAACGGTGCGGGTACGAAGATACCGGTCGCCGTCGCGCCGGTCGCTCGTACGGCTTCCTTGACGGTGTCGAACACCGGAAGGCCGAGGTGCGTGGTGCCGCCCTTCCCCGGCGTGACACCGCCCACGATGCGCGTGCCGTACGCGATCGCTTCGGTCGCGTGGAAGGTCGCCTTGTCGCCGGTGAACCCCTGGATGATGACCGGCGTGCTCCGATCGATGAGGATGCTCATGATGCCCTCGCCGTCACCGGTATGCTGTCGATGCGCGGCTGGTGCAGCGCGGTCACCGCACGCTCGGCGGCGTCGGCGAGATGCTCGGCGGCCGCGATGGGGAGCTCGCTCTCATGCAGCAGCCGTCGCCCCTCTTCCGCGTTGGTGCCCGCGAGGCGCACGATGACCGGCACGGGGAGCCGCACCTCGCGCGCCGCCTGGATGATGCCGCGCGCCACCCAGTCGCAGCGATTGATGCCGGCAAAGATGTTCACGAGCACGACGCGGACGCGGGCATCGGAGAGCACGAGGCGGAACGCCGCCGCGACGCGCTCCGGCGATGCGCCGCCGCCGATGTCGAGGAAGTTGGCCGGCTCGCCGCCCGCGTGCTTGATCATGTCCATCGTCGCCATCGCGAGGCCGGCACCGTTCACGATGCATCCGATCTCGCCGTCGAGCGCGATGTAGTTGAGCCCATGCTTCGCTGCCTCGGCATCGCGCGGATCCTCCTCGGCGTAATCGCGCAGCTCGCGCACGTCGGGCCGGCGGAAGAGCGCATTGTCGTCGAAGGTCATCTTCGTGTCGAGCGCGAGCACGGTGCCGTCGTCGGTGACGGCGAGCGGATTGATCTCGACCATCGTGGCATCGAGGTCGACGAAGGCGCGATACGCACCGAGGATGGCGCGCACCGCTTGCGTGATCTGCTGCGCCCCGAGACCGAGCCCGAACGCGAGCTCGCGCGCCTGGAACGCTTGCATCCCGACGGCAGGCTCGATTACCTCGCGCAGAATCGTATCCGGCGCACGTGCGGCGATCTCCTCGATCTCCATCCCGCCGCGCGGTGCGGCCACCACGCACACGCGCTCCGCGCGACGGTCGAGCACGAGTCCGATGTAGAGCTCGCGCGCGATGGGCACCGCGGCTTCAACGTAGAGTCGGTGCACGACTTTTCCCGCGGGTCCCGTCTGGTGCGTGACGAGCCGGCGGCCGAGCAGATCGCTCGCGGCCGCTCGCACATCTTCCTCGCTCGAGCACAGTCGCACGCCGCCCGCCTTGCCACGCGCACCCGAGTGGATCTGCGCCTTCACCACCCATCGCGCCCCACCGATCTCCTCGGCCCGATACACCGCCTGGTCGGGCGAATACACGACGCCGCCGTGTGGGACGGGGACGCCGAATTCGGAGAGGAGCTCTTTGGCCTGGTATTCGTGGATGTCCATCTGGGGTCCTTCAAGAGTGAGTCAGTGGGACAGTGGGTCAGTGGGTCAGGAACGGCTTGCAGGGCTGTCATCCCGAGCGCCGAATTGTCATCCCGAGCGCCGAATTGTCATCCCGAGCGAAGCGAGGGATCTTGACTCGCCAGGCCGAGATTCCTCGCTGCGCTCGGAATGACAGCCTCCGCGTTCGGGATGACAGCCTGTCGAGCCTCTTCTGATTCACTGACCGACTGACGCTCTGACTCACTCGTTTCTCTCACCTTCTTCGCCATCTCGACGACATTTCTCGCCATCCGCGCCGAGGCGGCGTCGATCATCTTCCCGTCGAGCTGCGCGGCGCCGCGGCCGGAGGCTTCGGCCTCCTCGAGTGCAGCGAGAATGCGCGTCGCGTGCAGTATTTCTTCTGGCGACGGCGTGAACACCTCGTTCGCGATCGCGATCTGCGACGGATGGATCGCCCACTTTCCCTCGTACCCTAACGCGGCCGCACGTCGCGCTGCAGCTCTGTAGCCGTCGGC
>DASSNR010000085.1:0-2474 GCA_035687925.1 Gemmatimonadaceae bacterium
GGGCGAGATCGCGCAGCTTGCACAGCGAGAGGTGCTCGAGGAGTGGCTGGCACCGCCTGCCGTCGCCATGACCACGCTGGCCCGCGCGAAGTATTTCGCGTCCTTCCCCTTCTGGCTCACCGCCGCGTCGCATTTGCCCGACGACCAGCGTTCGCTCGAGCGCATCGCGACCGCTGCGGATCCGGTTCAAGTGGCGCGCGGGGCGGGGTGCACGAGCGAGGCCGCTCTGCCGCCCGCGCTGTGCTACCACGTGTACGACGAGCTGGCCGGCCACTGCCTCACGACGACGCGACTGGTCACGCTCAATGGCACCTGCTGGCGTCACGAGGGCGCCGGCCGGACGCCCCTCGTGCGGCAATGGGCGTTCACCATGCGCGAAATGGTGTGCATCGGCAAAGCCGCCGATGTCGAGCGCTTTCGACAGCGCGGAATGCGGCTCGCCGGTTCTCTGGCGGCGCGGCTGGACCTGGACGCCGGATTTCTCGTCGCGACTGATCCCTTCTTCGCTCCTACCGCACGGGGACAGGCGATCGTACAGCGCGTGAAGGCACTCAAGCACGAGCTCGCCTTGCCCTTCGGCAACGATCAGAGCACCGCGGCTGCGTCGTTCAACAACCACGAGCAGTTCTTCGGCGATGCCTTCGGCATCACGCTCGCGACCGGGGAACCGGCATCAACGGCCTGCGTTGCGTTCGGCCTGGAACGCTGGCTCCTGGCGTTTCTCGTTGCGCACGGGACCGAGCGCGCCACGTGGCCGCTCGTCGACGGCGCGCTGGCGGCAGCACACTCATGAGCACCTCGGCGCTGATTCGACCCCACCTCTACGCCCGCTTTGCATCAGCGGCCGAGCGTGGTGCCTGGTCCATCGACCGCGACATCGCGTGGCACGCCGTCGAGCGGGATCTCGCCCGTGCTCAGCCCGACATTCTGCGGGCGCTTCGGGATGCGGCGCTCATCGAGTCGTTCCATCCTGTGAATCTGTCGCGCTTTCTTCGCGCGCTCTGGGACGACGTCGACGCGTGCGCCGCGATCGGCCTCGAGATGTACGAGGGCTTCAAGCACTTCCACGCGCTGCGAATGTATCTCGACATCGTCGGATACGAGCCGGCAATTACCGACGCCGAGCTCATCGACCTACGGCGTTCGGCCATCGATCGGGACTTCGACCCCGATGCGATCGTCGAGCATCTCGTCGAGTTCATGCTCAGCGAGCACCTGGCGACGTATTTCTTCCGCCGGCTCGCCGAACGAACGCGGGAGCCGGTGCTCGCCGAGCTGCTGCGCTACATCGCCGCCGATGAAGTCCGTCACGCGCAAAGCGCCTCCGATCTGATCGCGAAGCGCATCGACCGCGATCCCCACCTCGTCGAGACGGTGCTCAACGCGGCCGTCGGCTTCCGGCACTACGGGGAAGAGGCGATCGGTGACGTACCCGTTGCCATGCCAGGCGATCCCGTCGCCATCCGCACCTTCGCCGAGCGCATCGAGCGGCTCTGTGGCCGCCGTCTCGTCGATCATCTCAAGACCATGCTCTGAGGAGGAACCGATCCCATGCTGGACGTTCAACGAGAGCTGGATCTCCTCAACTTCTACCGCGCGTCGGAGCTGCACGGTGGCCTCATCCTGGGACAGATCGCGCGGCGGGTGCGCGATCCCAGGCTCGTGCTCACGCTCACCCGGCACGCGGCCGAGGAGATGGTGCACGCACAGTGCTGGACGGAGACCATTGCGACGTTAGGTGGCGTACCGTGTCCCGTGCGCGACACCTACCAGGCCCGCTATGCCCGCGCGCTCCGCGCTCCGGTGTCGCTCTTCCACGTGCTCGCGCTCACGCAGGTGTTCGAGCGGCGGGTCTTTCGTCACTTCACGCTCCACCTGCGGCGTCCGGGAACGCATCCGGCGATCTGCGCCACGCTCCGCCGCTTGCTGGATGAGGAGCGGGACCACCTCTCGTGGGTGAAGCAGTGGCTGGAGGAGCAGGAGCAGGTGCGCGGCCGCGAGGTCGTCGTGCAAACCATGCGAGAGTTCTCCGATGCCGACGAGACCATCTATGCGCAGCTGTGCGACGAGTACGGCTTCGCGCGTGCAGCGTGATCACCGCGGTCGCGGAGCCGGTGGGGCGACCTCCGCCGCGCGTAGCGCGGCCACTGCATCGCACCAGACTCGAGGACTCGGTCGATTCGGCCCTCCTGTTCGCGCAGGTGCGCGAGGATCCTTGCCTCGAGATGCAGGCGCTGGCGCCGGCGCTCGGCGGCACCATCGTCGGCGTCAGCTCGGGTGGGTGCACGGCGCTGTCCCTGCTCGCCGCCGGCGCGCAGCGCGTGATCGCGGTCGACATGTCGCGCGCGCAGAATCATCTCGTCGAGCTCAAGTGCGCCGCGGCGCGAGGGCTCGATGGGATGGATGCCGTCGCGTTCCTTGGCGGCCAACCGATGCCTCCGCTTCGGCGCTGGCGCCTTTTGGGGGCGCTGGCT
>DASSNR010000093.1:0-11912 GCA_035687925.1 Gemmatimonadaceae bacterium
AAGAAGGTCATGCTCCCGCTCGTGCAGGGCGACGAGTCGCGCGCCCGCGAGCGCGGCGTGGATGCGACGCCGACATTTCTCATCGGCACGCAGCGCATCGTCGGCGCGGAATCGATCTCGAAGTTCCGACAGGTGATCGACGCGGAGCTCGCGAAGCCCCGCGGCTAACGGGCCTCCTTCGTCGCGTTTCGCGCGCAATCTGCAGCGCGTGCGAGCAGGAGGGCGCGCTCGCGCGCATTCTGCGTGAGCGACGCCGCGCGCTCGAGCTCGGTGCGCGCTTCGTCGAAGCGGCCGAGCTTCGCGAGGAAATCAGCGCGCACGGCGGGGAGCAGGTGGTAGCGCTCGAGTGCGGGCTCCGACGTGAGCGTGTCGACGATCTCGAGACCGGCCGCGGGGCCCTCGGCCATCCCGAGTGCAACGGCGCGATTCAGCTGGACGATGGGCGACGGCGCGAGCTGCGCGAGCAGATCGTACAGCGCGGCGATACGCGGCCAGTCGGTGTCGCCCGGGGTGCGGGCGCGAGCGTGACAGGCGGCGATCGCGGCTTGCACGACGTACGGGCCCGGCGTGCTGCCCAACCCTAACGCCTCGGCGCGCTCGAGTGCGGCGAGGCCGCGACCGATGAGCAGGAAGTCCCAGCGCCCGCGGTCCTGATCGCGGAGCAGAATCGGCTCGCCTGACGGGCCGACGCGTGCGTGCAGGCGCGACGCTTGGATCTCCATGAGCGCGACGAGTCCGTGCACCTCGGGCTCCGTCGGCGCGAGCCCCGCGAGGATGCGGCCGAGTCGGAGCGCATCCTCGCACAACGCGGGACGCACCCAGTCGTCGCCCGCTGTCGCCGTGTACCCCTCGTTGAAGATGAGGTAGATCACCTCGAGCACCGACGACAACCGCTCGGCGCGCTCGGCGCCGCGCGGGACCTCGAAGGGGACCTCCGCATCACGGAGCGTGCGCTTGGCGCGCACGATCCGCTGCGCGATCGTCGGCTCCGGCACGAGGAACGCGCGCGCGATCTCGTCGGTTGTGAGCCCGCCGAGCAGACGAAGCGTGAGCGCGACGCGCGCCTCGCGCGACAGCACGGGATGACACGCGGTGAAGATGAGCCGCAGCAGATCGTCGCCGATGTCATCGTCGAGCGCGTCCGCGAGTGCTGGCTCGGGGCTCGCCTGCTCCGCCTCCAGCTCGTGGCCCAACGTCTCATGCTTCCGCTGCAGCATCTGATGCCGGCGCAGATGATCGATCGCACGGCGCTTCGCGGCGGCCATGAGCCACGCGCCCGGATTGCGCGGCACGCCGGACTCCGGCCACTGCTCGAGCGCCGACACGAGCGCGTCCTGCGCGAGATCCTCGGCGAGCCCCACGTCGCGCACTCTGCGCGCGAGCGCGGCGATGATCGTCGGGGACTCGATGCGCCACACGGCCTCGATGGCGCGGTGCGTTGCGGAGGCGGACATGGCCCCCAATCAAATCACCAGCGCTCACCGGCGAAAGTCCGGCGCGCCGTGCGCCGCGCATCGGTGCGCTCAGCGTCGCAGCGGCAGCAGCGCGCGCAGCCGCGGCTCGCGGAGGAACAACCCGCCCCATACGAGCGCGGCGACGTACACCGGGAACAGCGTGTACAGGAGCCATGGATTCCCGACGCGCACCTGTGAGGCGACCGCACCGCCGAGATATCCTGTCAACAGAATCGCGCCCAGTACGGCCGAGCGTGGAATGGCATACACCACCGTGCAGATGAGCAGCGCAAGCCCGATCCAGAACACCGCGCTCGTTGAAAATCCGAGCTGCGCGGTTCCCTGGACCGAGGGCGTCGCCATCATCAGCTTCGAGATGCTGTCGAAGAGCATGAACAGGATGGCGAGCGCGCTCAGCACGCTCCCGGTCCACTGCTGCGCCTTCGAGGCGCGCGACGTGCGCGCGCTCGGGCTCGTGAAGGTGTCGATCGTTCGCGGACGGTCGTGCGTGAGCGGCATGGCTCTCTCCTGTCAGAGTGCGGGGTCAGCGTTGATTCGCAATCGGGAACATCGCTCAGGTTGCGCCGCCGCGATCCGGCGCGCATGATGCAACCCACCCACCACCCAACTTCATGAGGCCGTATGAGCACCGCCGCATCGTCCTACCTCCTGATCTTCCGCGAGACTGCGCTCGAGCGCTACGACGCCCTATCGCACGAGCAACGGCTGCACGCCATGCGACGGTGGAACGGGTGGATCGATGCGCTCGTGGCGCAGGGAACGATGCAGGGCGGCAACACGCTCGATCCATCGGCACGCATCGTCTCGAGCAAGCGCGGCACCCGCACCGTCGATGGCCCCTTCGCCGAAGCGAAGGAGCTCATCGCCGGGTACTTCCTGCTCACCGCTCGCAGCCTGGACGAGGCGACGGCGATCGCCGAGCAGTGTCCATTTCTGGAGTACGGCATGACCGTCGAGGTGCGCGCCGTCGCGCAGGCGTGTCATCTCGCACGTTCGCTCGGCTGGGAGACGATGCAGGAGCCCGCTAGCGCGTAGCAGCGTCCGCCTTCGCGGCGTGCGCCTCCGCGGGGGAGACGCACGTCGTGTCGTCGCCCGGCACGTACAGCTGTCGCAGCTCGCACTCGCCGTCGCCCGCCACCGCGAGGAAGCGACGGCACAGCTCGATGGCCTCCTCCTTCGATGCCGCTTCCATCAGCGCGAAGCCGCCGACCACTTCCTTCGATTCGGTGAAGGGCCCATCGCTCACGGTCACCGTGTCGCGTGACCGTCGAACGCGCGCACCGAGCGCACTGGGAAGGCATCCTTCCGTCGCGAGCAACCACCCTTCACGCATCGCTTCCTCGATGAGCTGCCCCATCGTCGCCATCTCGTCCGTGGTCGGGGGCGTGCTCCGCTCCGCCGTCTTGTAGATCGAAAGGAATCGCATGGGTATGTCTCCAGATCGTGTGGGTTCGGAGCCTGGCATCCGGACGATCTCGACCGGAGATCTGCCGTGGCTCTACCGATACGTCGAACGAGGTGCGCCGAGATCGACACGAAGCACTGCCGTGCCGATGCTCGGCTCGACTACTTCCGCTCCGCCACCTGCGCGCGCAGCCGCTCCTCCTGTGCTTTGAGCTCGGGCGTCAAGTTGTCGCCGAAGTCCTCCGCCTCGAACACCGGACGGATCTCGAGCACGCTCTCCGCACCGGTGGGGTTGGGACACCGCTTGGCCCACTCGATCGCCTCGTCCATCGATTTCACCTGCCACAGCCAGAACCCGGCGATGAGCTCCTTCGTCTCGGCGAACGGCCCGTCGATCACCGTGCGCTTGTCGCCCGAGAACTTGAGGCGCGCCCCCTTGGAGCTCGGTTGCAACCCTTCGCCGGCGAGCATGACACCCGCTTTCACCAGTGCCTCGTTGTACTTGCCCATCGCCGCGATCAGCTCGGTGCTCGGGAGCACACCGGCTTCCGTGTCCTTGTCGGCTTTGACGATCACCATGACGCGCATTGCCCTGTCTCCTCTCTCATGTGTGTTCGGGTCTGCCGCCGTAACGGCCGCGAGTGCGGTCTCGTGTCCGGCTCCATCCTAACGTCGAACGATGGCGGCCGAAATCGACACGGGGCGGAACATGGTTTCCGGTAGGGAACAGACGACGCCGAGTTGACACGGACGCCACCCAACCGATGGCGTCCGCCACGGCCGCGCGTCTCCCGCCCGCCCTTCACTTGACGCCACGGCATAACATGCATATGCATGTTTCTCCTCCGCCGCCGACTCCGACCCCTGCATCCGATGCTCGCTCGCCCGCACTACTTCGCCGTCCATCCGCGCAGCGCCGCTCAGATCATGACGGACGAGTGCCTCTGCTTCCGCGCCCGTCGCGTCTCGCGCGTGCTCACGCGGCTCTACGACGACGCGCTCCGTCCGCTCGGCCTCCCGGCCACGCAGCTCACTGTCCTCAACGCCGTCGCGATGATGTCAGGCGCCGACGGCGCGGCGATGCGCGATCTCGCCGACGTCCTCGCCATGGACCCGACCACGCTCTCCCGAACGCTGCGACCGCTCCAGCACGCCGGCCTGCTTCGCGTGTCCCGACTCGACGCCGACCGCCGAGTACGCGTCGTCCACCTCACTCCGAAAGGCGAGCGCCTCATCGAGGCTGCGCTCCCTCTCTGGACGCAAGCCCACGAGCGCATCGTCGCCGCCCTCGGTCCCGACGCTGCCACCGAGCTTCGCGACCACTTCGACGCGACCATCGCCGTCGCTCCTGCGTCGACGCACGCGAGCAGCTAACCCGTCTCGTTCCGCCAGACGCCCCGACGCTTCTCCGTTCACACGCGATCCGTAGTGCGCGGATGCACGTGGGGCCTGCCGCGGCCCCTTACACCGCGGCAGGCCCCACCATGAACAGACCGAACGGCACGGAGCGTCGGTCAGCGTAACCTTGTTGCTGTTAGCGAATTACGGCGATCCGTGCCGTTTTAGGGTCAGTAGACAATGGATCACCTCCTCGTTTAGGGTTCGACGTCGGGCGGACAACGCCGCGACCAGCGCGGCGACTGTACGTAGGCTAACAATCCGCACACGCGATGGCAACGTCTGGTGCGCTCCCATCGCGACGCTACATTCCGCTACCGTGACTCCCCCCGCGCGGCACCCGCCCGCCCTGCTCCGCTTCGCCTACGAGAGTGCCGCGCGCGCGGCGAGCGCCGCGGCGTACGTCGCGCCGCGCGGCGATGCGAAGCTGCTGCGCGCACTTCGCGCCCGTCGCGGCATCCGTGCCCGCTTCGCAGCATGGGGCGCCAGCGCGCGAACCGCCGAGCGGCCGCTCCTCTGGATGCACGCCCCGTCCGTCGGCGAAGGGCTGCAGGCGAGACCCGTGCTCCAGCGTCTGCGCGCCGCGTGCCCCGATGTGCAGATCGCCTACACGTTCTTCTCGCCGAGCGCGGAAGCGTTCGCGCGCGGCATCGGTGCGGACTTCATCGACTACCTCCCGTTCGACTCGACGGCCGACGCCCGCGCCGCGCTCGATGCACTGTGCCCCACCGCGCTCGTCTTCAGCAAGCTCGACGTGTGGCCATCGCTCGCGCGCGAAGCATCGCACCGCGGCGTGCGACTCGGACTCGTGAGCGCGACGCTCGCCGCTGGATCCGGTCGCCGGCATCCGCTCGCATCCGCACTCCTGCGCGATGCGTACGCGCGTCTCGATGCGGTCGGCGCCATCGACGCGGACGATGCCGAGCGCCTCGTCGAGCTCGGCGTGCGCCGCGATGCAATCTGCGTCACCGGCGACACGCGGTACGATCAGGTGTGGTCGCGCGCACACAGCGTCGACCGCAACGGACAGCTGCTCGTCCCGCTGCGCAGCCATCGCGCGACGCTCGTCGCCGGCTCCACGTGGCCCGCGGATGACGCCGTGCTCCTCCCTGCATGGCGCGAGCTCCACGGCGCCGTGCCGAGCGTGCGCCTCATCATCGCCCCGCACGAACCGACTGCCGCGCACCTCGAGCCGATCGAGCGATGGGCACGCGCATCCACGCTGCGCGTCGCGCGACTCGGCGTGCCCGACGCGACGACGGCCGATGTCGTGCTCGTCGATCGCGTCGGTGTGCTCGGTGAGCTGTACGCGCTGGCCGATGTCGCCTTCGTGGGCGGCGGATTCCACGCTGCGGGGTTGCACTCCGTGCTCGAGCCCGCCGCATTCGGAGCGCCGGTGCTCTTCGGCCCGCGACACCAGGCGAGCCGAGATGCAGGGCTGCTCATCGCGTGCGGCGGCGGTGCGAGCGTCGACACGACGCATGCGCTCGGCGAGCGACTCCACGACTGGCTCACGCGCGATGATGCACGACGACGAGCGGGCGATGCGGCGCGTGCGCTCGTGCAGCACGGCCTCGGCGCCGCCGATCGATCACTCGCGCTGGTCGAGCGGCTCCTGCGAGGGGATACGGACCGGGCGGGGTGACTCGCGCTCCGGCGCCACATCGGCGAGCGCGCCGACGTCGCGCTCGATGCGCCCCGCATGTTCCGCGCGGTTGAGCAGGAACCCCTGCACCAGCGGCACCCCGAGTCGCGTCACCGTCGACAGCTCTTCCGCGCGCTCGACCCCTTCCGCAATGACCATCGCGCCCTGCTCGCGCGCGAAGTTCACCATCGTCTCCACGAGATTCTGCTTGATGAAGTTCGTGTCGATGGAGTTGATGAGCGAGATGTCGAGCTTGATGAAGTCCGGCTCGAGGTTCGCGATCGAACCGAGTCCCGCGTACCCGCTCCCCGCATCGTCGACGGCAACGCGATAGCCGCGCGCACGGAACGCACGCAGCCGCTCGCGGAACTTGGGGTAGTCGGTGATCGCCGTGCGCTCCGTGATCTCGATGACGATGCGCTCCGGGTCCACCGAGTCGAGCCCGAAGGCGGGATCGGAAAAATCCTGCGGGTCCGCGTTGAGGAAGAGCAGCTGGCCGGGGCGCAGCCGCTCCGGCATCCCCTCGAGCGCCCGACTGCGGCAGAGACGGCCGAGCTCCCACAAGAGGTCGGCTTCGGCGGCGATGTCGAACATGACCTGCGGGCTGCGCAGACTCCGCAGCTCGCCGCGCGCGAGCGCCTCGTAGCCGAAGATCTCCCCCGTCTTCGCGCGCACGATCGGGTGATAGTCGATGTACACGCTGCGATCGTGCAGTACGCGCTTCAAGTCGACCACCTTGTGTGCACGTTCCCGCTCTTCGAGCGAGCGCGCGGCGTTCGCCGCCTCGCGGATCCCGCGATAGATCACGCGCTCGAGTCGCAGCTTCGGGTTGTGGTAGACGTGCGCGTACCCGACGTAGATGTCGAGGAGCGCTGCGATGTCCTCCCCGTGCACCGCCTCGAGGCGCGAGGCCACGTGTTGCTGCAGCCGCTTCGCGACCGCCATGATGTCGCGATCGGTGGCCGTGCTCGCGCTTGGCGCCGGGATGTGGAAGACGATGAAATCATCGTCGTGCGTGTAGCCGACCATCACGCGCGTCGACGTGAGCGCGTTGATGTCGAGGAACTCGCGCACGGCGGCCGCCGTCGTCTCCAGCACCTCGTCCAGCTTCTCCCACCCGTAGATCTCCTCGAGCTTCGAGTAGCGGACGAAGTTGAGGTAGAAGATGCCGACCTCGCCGCGCTCGCGCACCACGGTGCGCATCTGCTCGATCGTCACCGGTAGCGTGGGCATCCCGGTGAGCGCGTCGTAGAGCATCTCCTCGTACTCGACCTTCTCCACACGCTCGGCCAGCTCCGCGCCGCTCGCCGCCATGCGGGCGAGCGCCGAGCGCACGCGCGAGGCGATATCCTCCGGCGCGGCCGGCGGACCGTACCATTCATCCACGTGCAGCTCCACCGCGCGCCGGCGCGCCGTCTCGTCCGCGCACTCCATGAGCACGGGGATGCGACGCAGCCGCGCGCGCTCGACGGAGGCGCGCAGCAGCACGGGATCGGTGGTCGTGAGGAGGAGCGCACGCACACCGGGGAGCATGTCGATCGCGGCGACGAGGTCGGACGGTCCGCGCACGCTCACGCGCCAGGACGGGAGCAACGCAGCCGCCTGCGTGATCACGGGGTCCGCGCGATCGGTGAGAAGAATAGCCGGGTTCACTCGATCTCTAGCATCGAACAATCCGTTACGATGCACGTGCGAGGAGTGCGAGATTGCTCCGAACGTGGGTCACGAGGTCCGTGAGATTGAGCGGCTTGGTGAGATAGTCATCCGCACCGGTGCGCAGCGCTTCCTGCTTGTCGTCCCACGCGGTGCGCGCCGTGAGCATGACAACGCGCACCTTCTTCCCGTGCTCCGGGTGCTGCTTCATCACGCGGCAGACATCCCACCCGGTGCGCCCCGGCATCATCACGTCGAGTAACACCAGCGCCGGTCGGATCCGCTCGAACGCCTCGAGCGCTTCGTCCCCGTCGTATGCCACGAAGACGGCATACCCCTGCGCCTCGAGCAGCTGCTTGACGATATCTGTGTTGTCGCGGTTGTCGTCCACGACCAGGATGGACGGCGTCCCTGCTGTCTCCATGCATGGCCCATCAGACAAGACTCGGCGGCGAAGGGGGCAAGATGCGGACCCTGACGTTCGAGAGGTGAGAGGCGGAGGGCTGTGAGCTGTGAGCTGTGAGCTCTGGGCTGTGAGTGGGCTGTGAGGCAAAGGCGTGCTCGATCTCCGTGCTCACAACCCAGCTCATCACCCACAGCTCACAGCTCAGAGCTCACAACGCCGCTCTCTCGCTTCTCTATCTCCTCAACCCCGGCGGCCGATACGCGACGGCAATGCCGAAGCCTGTGTTGTCGCCCTCGAACGTCTTGCCGCCCGAGAAGAGCAAGCTCGCACGCAACGACACTTGCGGCGTGAGCTCGAGATTCCCGCCAATGTCGAAGTTCACCGTGACATCACTCGTACTGCTGAAGAAATCGAGTGATGCGCGCGGATGCACGTATGGTGTGATCGCCATGCCGCCCTGCAGCGGAAAGCGATGGCCGATCGACACGCCGACGGGTATCCGTACGAGGCTGCTTCCACCACCGAACCCGCCGTACACGCCGGCGGTGAGCAGCACGTCGAGCGGATTGTTCGCGTTCGCACGGCCAAGCTGCTGTCCCACACCCAACCCCAACACTGCACGAGTGCTCGAGCCGTTGGGGCTCGCGAACCCGAGATCGAACATCAGCTCAGTCGCGGGACTCACGCCCTCGCGCCACTGCCCCACCAGCACCGTCCCCGCGTCCCCATCCCCGGCAACGCCCAGGGCCAGTTCGCGCGTGACTACTTCCGGGGGGGTGAACGACGGGTAGTGCCACCCTTGCGCGAAAGCCGGCGTCGCGAAGGTGAGCACCCCCACCCCCGCGGCGATCACCGCGGACCACCTGAACGTTCCGTGCGTCATGGAGTCTCCTGTGAATGACAAGTGAAGATCGATGCAACGAACCGCGCGCGCTGTGTAACGAGTCGCGAGCTCTGCGTTCTGGGTGCGGAGCACTGCACGATCGCGCGCTACTCACGACTCACTACCCACAACTCACCGCCTTCGTCCCAGCAGCAGATACGACACCCCGATCCCGACAATGCCGCCCGTCGGGCCGGGGGCACCGCGGCGCGCAGCCGTACCCGTCTCGTAGCCCAACGTTGCACCGAGCCCGGGAGTGATGACGGCGTCCACGCCGAACGCCACGCGGAACAGCCCGTGCGTGCTGCTGATCCCGCCCGTGCTCACGCGTGACCAGCTGTAAAATGGTGCCACGTACCCGGACACGCTATGCGTTGTTCCGAGGGCGCGGCGATATCCAATGCTTATCCCCGCGGGCACACGAAACTCCGTGATGCCGTTCACACTCGTGCCGCCAACACCGAGGAATGCGGCGAGTCCCAGGCTGCGCCCCTTGAGCTTCGGTGCGGGCGCCATGACGCGGAGTCCCCACGCGATGCTCCGACCCCCGTGATCGGGGGCGTAGAGCCCCAGGCCACCGTTGAGCTGGAAGGTCGTGTTCCCCGGCACCCACGCCGCCGCGATGCCGGCCCCGTAGGCATCGCTCCCCGCGCCGTAGTCGACGCCGAGCGTCGTACCGGCGTTCACGAACGCATTCTGCAGAACAGGGATGCCGATCTGCTGCGCACGGGCCGCCGTCGATGCGGTGAGCATTATCGCGGCGAGCAGGCCGCTCGCCAGAAGACCTCTCTCGACGTGTCGCACGATCATCCTCCCCGCCCGCGCAAAAAAAACGCGCGGACTCGACTGTGAGTCCGCGCGCTCCGGCCTTGCAAGCTACATTCCTGCTGCGACGTCAGGTTGAGGGTTGCCCCAGCTCCGCGTGCTCGGTCACGACACGCACCTGATTGTCCACGACCTGCAGGAATCCGCCCGCCACCGAGAACTGCTGCTCGGTGCCCTCGCGATCCACGCGCAGCGTGCCGCGCCCCAACAGCGTCATCATCGGCGCGTGGCCGGTGAGAATGCCGACCTCGCCATCGAAGGCGGGGGCGATCACCTGGGTCGCCTCGCCATCGTACAGCGTCCGCTCCGGAGAGATCACCGCGACGCGCAGCACGTTACGCCTTGGCCAGCCGTTCGGCGTTCGCGATCACATCCTCGATCCCGCCGGCCATGAAGAACGCCTGCTCCGGCAGCGTGTCGAACTCGCCGTTCACCAGCCGCTCGAAGCTCGAGATCGTCTCGTCCAGCTTCACGTACTTCCCCTTGATCCCGGTGAACTGCTCCGCCACCGCGAAGGGCTGCGACATGAAGCGCTGGATGCGCCGCGCCCGAGCGACGACGCGCTTGTCCTCTTCCGACAGCTCTTCCATGCCGAGGATCGCGATGATGTCGGTGAGCTCCTTGTAGCGCTGGAGAATGCGCTGCACCTCGGTCGCCACCCTGTAGTGCCGCTCACCGATGTACTGCGCATCGAGAATACGTGACGACGACGCGAGCGGATCGACGGCGGGGTAAATGCCCAGCTCGGTGATCGCGCGCGAGAGCACGACCGTCGCATCGAGGTGCGCGAACGCCGTAGCCGGCGCTGGATCGGTGATGTCGTCGGCCGGCACGTAGATCGCCTGCACCGACGTGATCGAACCGTTCTTCGTCGACGTGATGCGCTCCTGCAGGTCACCCATCTCCGTCGCCAGCGTCGGCTGATAGCCCACCGCGCTCGGCATGCGGCCCAGCAGCGCTGACACCTCGGAGCCTGCCTGCGTGAAGCGGAAGATGTTGTCGATGAACACGAGCACGTCCGCGTTCTCGACGTCGCGGAAATACTCGGCGACGGTGAGTCCGGTGAGACCGACGCGCAGTCTCGCGCCCGGCGGCTCGTTCATCTGACCGTAGATGAGCGCGGCCGAGTCGAGCACGCCCGACTCCTTCATCTCGAGGTACAGGTCGTTCCCCTCGCGCGTGCGCTCACCCACACCGCAGAACACCGAGCGGCCGCCGTGCCCCTTTGCGACGTTGTTGATCAGCTCCATGATCACGACGGTCTTGCCGACGCCCGCGCCGCCGAACAACCCGATCTTCCCACCCTTCACGAAGGGCGCGATGAGATCGATGACCTTGATCCCCGTCTCGAAGATTTCGGTCTTCGGCTCGAGGTTCACGAAGTCCGGCCGCTTCCGGTGGATCGGCCACCGCGGCGTGTCCTTCGGGATCGCCGGCCCGTTGTCCACCGGCTGACCGATCACGTTCAGGATGCGGCCGAGCGCGGCTTCACCCACGGGCACGGAGATCGGCGAGCCGGTGTCCGTCACCGACATGCCGCGCTCCACGCCATCCGTGCTCTCCATCGCGACCGCACGCACCTGGTTGCGACCGATGTGCTGCTCGACCTCAGCCACGATGTTGACGCGCGTGCCATCGACCGTCTGATCGATGACGAGCGCGTTGTAGATCTCCGGCAGATGCTCCGCCTCGAACTCGACATCGAGCACCGGGCCGATCACCTGCACGACCTTTCCAACGTTGGTTGCGACAGGAGCAGTAGTAGTAGCCATGCTGTAGTAGCTCCGGGGGTTCGAGTGAGTCAGTCGGTCAGTAGGTCAGTGAGTCAGAAGAAGCTCGTACGGCAAGCATCGCTCGCCCTGGAAGCCGTTGCCGACCCACTGACTCACTGACCGACTGACTCACTTATCCAAGTGCCTCCGCACCGCCGACGATCTCGGCGATCTCTTGCGTGATCTGCGCCTGGCGGGCGCGGTTGTAGGTTCTTTTCAGTGTGTTGAGCATCTCGCCCGCGTTGTCCGTCGCGCTCTTCATCGCGGTGCGACGCGCGCCCTGCTCACCAGCCGCCGTCTCCACGAGCGCACGGTACACCGCGTTGCGCACGGAGAGCGGGAGCAGCTCGGTGAGAATCGCTTCCGCGGACGGAAAGAGCAGATAGTCGCGCTGCACGCCACCCGTCGCGCGCTCCGGCGGCGTGACCGGCAGAATCCGCTCCGACGTCGG
>DASSNR010000111.1:0-6203 GCA_035687925.1 Gemmatimonadaceae bacterium
GCTCCGCTCGGGATGACAAGCCGGATGCCGCACGTCCCGAGTCCCGAGTCCCGAGTCCCGAGTCCCCCGATGTCTGACTCCACACTGGTCCTCGAGGTCCGCGGACTCACGCGCACGTTCGGCGCTCGGCGAGCGGTGAACGGTGTCGACTTCGCGCTCGATGCCGGGGAGTGCCTCGGGCTGTTCGGGCCGAACGGGGCGGGGAAGACGACGCTGCTCCGGATGCTCGCGGGGCTCCTCAAGCCGACGAGCGGGACCGCGCGCATTGGCGGAGTGACGCTGCCGGGCGGCGCGGCGGCGCGCGCGGTGGTGGGGATCATCTCGCACGAGCACATGCTGTACGACGCGCTCACGGCGCGCGAGAACATCGAGTTCACGGCTCGGCTCTACGGCGTGCGTGAGCCGCGCGAGGCGGCGCTGCGAGCGCTCGAGCGGATGCGGATGCTCGATCGCGCGGACACGCCGGTGCGCGCGCTGAGTCGCGGGCTCAAGCAGCGGGTGTCGATCGCGCGGGCGATGGTGCATGGTCCGCATGTGGTGCTGCTCGATGAGCCGTTCACGGGGCTCGATGCCGCCGGCGCGGCGGCGCTCACCACGATGCTGTGCGAGCTCAAGCGCGATGGCGCGGCGCTGATTGTCGTCACGCACAATCTGTCGGAGGGGCTTGAGCTCGCGACGCATGCCGCGATCATGCGCGACGGGCGCTTCGTGCGCTACGAGTCGTGCGCGCTGCTCGACGCGGCCGAGTACGCGACCTCGTACCGGGAGCTGGTGACGCGTGGAGCCTAGTCTCTTTTCCGCGGCGATGCTCATTGCGCGCAAGGATCTCGCGATCGAGTTCCGGACGCGGACGGCGTTCTTCTCCGCGGTGGTGTTCGCCGTGCTCGCGATGGTGATCTTCTTCTTCGCGTGGGATCCCACATCGGTCGCCGCGATCGACCTGGCACCGGGCGTGCTGTGGGTCATCTTCACCTTCGCCGGGCTGCTGGGGCTCCAGCGGTCGTTCAACATGGAGCAGGCGGATCGCGCGATCGATGGCTTGCTCGCATCGCCGGCGCCGCGCGAGGCGATCTACTTGGGGAAGGCGCTCGCGAACCTCGTCTTCGTGGGCGCCGTGGAAGCGGTCACGATCCTGGGCGTCGCGCTGTTCTACAACATGCCGTTCGGCGGACGCGCACTGGCGCTCGCGGGGCTCGCGTTTCTCGCGGCGGTAGGGCTCGTGGCGGTGGGGACGCTGTTCAGCGCGATGGCGGTCAACACGCGCCTGGCCGAGCTGCTCCTCCCCGTGCTGTCGCTCCCCTTCTTCCTGCCGATCGTGATGCCCGCGGCGCAGGCCACGGCGAAGCTCCTCACGGGGCGCCCGGTCGCGGAGTTCGCGGGGTGGTTGAAGGTGCTGATCGCGTTCGATATCGTGTTCGTTGTCGCATGTACGCTCGCGTTTCCGTTTACATTAGAGGAATGATGAGCGAATCCGTCGTTCGGGAGAGCAGCTCCGCGCCCGTCGCCGTTCCAGCGACGCACGTTGGCGCCGATTGGCTGCTCGTCGTCGCCATCCTCGCGGTGATCGGCACCGCGGTGCGCGCCATCTACTTCACGCCGATCGACGCGCTGCAGGGCGCGGCGCAGAAGATCTTCTACGTGCATGCGCCGTCGGCATTCGTGGCGCTGTACATGGCGTTCGCGCTCGTCGCGCTCATGAGCGTGCTCTTCCTCTGGCTCAAGGATCTGCGCTTCGATCGCGTCGCGGAGAGCTCGGCGGAGGTCGGCGTCGTCTTCACGACGGTGGTGCTGACGACGGGACCGATCTGGGGCAAGGCGGCGTGGGGCACCTGGTGGACGTGGGACGCGCGCCTCACTGCGACGCTCTTCCTCTGGTTCATCTACGTGGGCTACTTGGTGCTGCGCGGCGCGCTCGATGATCGCATGATGCGCGCGCGCTACTGCGCGGTGCTCGGGATCCTCGGCGCGCTGCTCATCCCGTTCATCCACCTGAGCGTGTATCTCTTCCGCACGCTGCACCCGATGCCGATCGTCTTCAAGCCGAGTGCGCCGTCGCTGAGCCCGGAGATGCTGCACACCTTCCTGCTGGCGCTCGGTTCGTTCGCCCTGCTGTTCGTCGCCCTGCTTCGCATTCGCTATCGCCTCGCCGTCGCACGCGACGAGTTGGCCGCGCAGGAGGAGCGATGACGCCCAGCACCGCCGTCTTCTTCCACGCGGCATACACCGTCGCCGCCGTCATCTACGGCGTGTACATCGTGAGCCTGCTCCGCCGGTCGGCGAGTGTGCGGGAGAGGATGAGGCGAGAGGGGAAAGGGGAAGGGCGGTGAGCTGTGAGCTCTGAGCTGTGAGCTGTGGGTTGTGAGCGGGCTGTGAGCCCGAGGCGTGCTCGATCTCCGTGCTCAGAACCACACTCACAGCCCACAGCTCAGAGCTCACAGCTCACAGCCCCTTACTTGCACCTCATGTCCGTCACTGGAACCATCTATCTTGTCGGCGCCGGCCCTGGCGATCCTGGGCTGCTCACCGTTCGTGCACGCGAGCTGCTCGCAACGTGCGATGCGGTGGTGTACGACGCGCTCGTGAACCCGTCCATCCTGACGTGCGCGGCTCGCGATGACGGGGCGAGCGCCGAGCTGCACTTCGTCGGGAAGCGCGGGGGTGAGCGCTCGGCGCGACAGGACGACATCAACGCGCTGCTCGTACGACTCGCGCGCGAGGGGAAGCGCGTCGTCCGACTGAAGGGCGGCGACCCGTACGTGTTCGGGCGCGGGAGCGAGGAGGCGCAGCTGCTCGCGCGCGAAGGGATCGCGTTCGAGGTTGTCCCGGGTGTGACGGCAGGCGTCGCGGCTCCCGCATACGCTGGAATCCCCGTGACGCATCGCGGGCTCTCGACCTCCGTCACGTTCGTGACCGGGCACGAGGATCCGACGAAAGAAGAGACGGGGACCGATTGGGCGGCGCTCGCGCGTGCGGGCGGGACGATCGTGCTTTACATGGGGGTGAAGCGGCTTCCCGACATCGTCGCGGCGCTCACGGCGGGTGGGTTGTCGCCGCAGACGCCGGCCGCGGTGATCGAGTGGGGGACGTACCCGAGGCAGCGCGTCGTCACGGCGACGCTCGCGACGCTGGTCGCGTGCGCACAGGCAGCGGGGATCGGTGCGCCGTCGATCACGGTGATCGGCGACGTGGTGCGCTTGCGCGAGGAGATCGCGTGGTTCGACAAGCGGCCTCTTCATGGACGACGCGTCGTCGTCACGCGCGCGCGTGCGCAGGCCTCCGAGTTGAGCGAGATGCTGCGCGCACTCGGCGCCGATGTCGTCGAGGTTCCGGCGATACGCATCGAGCCGCTCGATCCGGCGCCGCTCGAGGCCGCGCTGCGCGACATCGCGTCGTACGATTGGGTCGTCCTCACGAGTCGGAATGCCGTGGACATCGTGTGGGATGCGCTGCGGCGGCGTGGACTGGACGCGCGTGCGCTCGCGCCGGTGAAGCTGTGTGCGGTGGGCGCCGGGACGGCGGACGCACTGCTCGAGCATGGGCTCGCGGTGGATCTCGTCCCCGAGCGCGCGGTGGCGGAGGGCGTGATCGACGCAATGGCGACGCGCGATGATGTGCGCGGCGCGCGCGTGCTCTTTCCGAGGGCCGAGGGCGCGCGCGAGGTACTGCCGGCGAAGCTCGCGGAGCTGGGTGCGCACGTCGACGCGATCACGATCTACCGGTCGGTGCCGGACAACGCGGGCGCCGAGCCGCTGCGCGAGGCGATCGATCGCGGGGAGATCGATCTCGTCACCTTCACGTCGAGCTCGACGGTGCGGAACTTCGCGGACGCTGTCGGGATCGATCGTGCACGTGCGGTGCGCGCGGTGTCGATCGGTCCCGTTACGAGCGACACGGCGCGCGAGCTGAGGATGAATCTTGCGGCGGAAGCGAAGGAGGCGAGTGTGGCAGGATTGGTCGATGCGGTGGTGCGAGTGGCGCTAGATTCCTGATGATGACTCCACCGTCCCGAGCTGCAGGTAGATCCGACGGACATACCGTCCGCATCGGCACGCGTTCGTCGGAGCTCGCGCTTCGACAGGCGCGGCTGGTGCAGTCGGCGCTCGGCGCGCACGGCGTGGCGGCCGAGCTCGTCACGTTCAAGACGACGGGGGACAAGCAGCTCGATCAACCACTGAGCGCGATCGGCGCGAAGGGGCTGTTCACGAAGGAGCTGGAGACGGCGCTCCTCGCCGAGCGCGTCGACTGCTGCGTCCATTCGCTGAAGGATCTGCCGACGCAATCGCCGGATGGTGTCGTTGTCGTCGCGCTGCTCGAGCGGGAAGATCCGCGCGACGTGCTGGTGGTGAATCACGCGATCGTCGCTGAAGGGATCGACGACCTGCCGCGCGGCAGTCGCGTGGGGACGTCGAGCTTGCGCCGGCGCGCGCAACTCCGCGCGCTGCGGCGCGACATCGATGTGGTCGAGCTTCGCGGCAACGTGCCGACTCGACTGCGCAAGGTGGACAGCGGGCAGGTGCACGCGGCGATCCTCGCGGCCGCGGGACTCATGCGGCTCGACGTGCGGCAGCGCATCACCGCGTGGCTCGAGCCGCCCGCGTGGCTCCCCGCTGCGGGGCAGGGCGCGATCGCGGTGCAGACGCGGAGCGACGACGAGCGAATGAAGGGATTGCTCGCGCCGCTGCATCATGCGGCGACGGGGATCTCGACGAGCGCCGAGCGCGCGTTTCTCGCGGGGCTGCAGGGCGGCTGTCAGGTGCCGATCGGTGCGCTCGCGTTGCAGACGGAGCGCGGGCTCGTGCTGCACGGATTCATCTCCGATGTCGAGGCGACGCGCGTGCTGCGTGGGGAGATGGCGGTCGATCCGTCGTGTCCGGACGAAGCGGGCGCACGTCTCGCGGACGAGCTCATGGCCGCCGGCGCCGAGCAGGTGCTGGCCACGCTGAGGAGCGATCACGACGTGCCGGCACCACAGCCGGAGTGAGGCGCGGGATGCGGGAAGCGGGAAGCGGGATGCGCTGTCATCCCGAGCGGCAGCGAGGGATCTCCTCGTGGAAGCCCGAGATTCCTCGCTTGCGCTCGGAATGACAAAGTGTCGCGTCCCGCATCCCGCATCCCGCTAACCTGATTCCGATGCACACCTGCGACCATGCCTGAATTCCCGAATTTCCGTCCCCGCCGTTTGCGGCGCACCGCCGCGCTTAGGCGGCTCGTGCGCGAGACGCGGCTCGATCCGGCGCAGCTCGTGCTTCCGCTCTTCGTCCGTTCGGGGGTGCGCGTGCGACAGCCGGTGGGGTCGATGCCGGGCGTCGCGCAGACGTCGGTGGATGAGATGTTGCGCGACGCAGAGCGAGCAGCGACGGCGGGTGTGGGTGGCGTGCTGCTCTTCGGCATCCCCGATACAAAAGATGCGATCGGGTCCTCGGCGTGGGACGAGAATGGGCCCGTGCAGCAGGCGGTGCGCGCGCTCAAGCGCGAGCTCCCCGATCTCGTGGTGATCACGGACGTGTGCATGTGCGAGTACACGGACCACGGGCATTGCGGTGTGCTGCGCGATGGCGACGTGGACAACGACGCGACGCTCGAGCTGCTGGCGCGCGAGGCGGTGTCGCATGCGTGCGCCGGCGCGGACATCGTCGCGCCGAGCGACATGATGGATGGGCGCGTGCGCACGATCCGTCGCGCGCTCGATGCGGAGGGGATGTCGCAAGTGGCGATTCTCTCGTACGCGGCCAAGTATGCGTCGAGCTTCTACGGGCCGTTTCGCGATGCGGCGGAATCGACGCCGAAGACGGGCGACCGTCGCAGCTATCAGATGGATGCGGGGAACGCGGACGAAGCGATGCGCGAAGTGTGGGCCGACATCGAGGAAGGCGCGGACATGGTGATGGTGAAGCCGGCCGGTCCCTATCTCGACATCGTGACACGCGTGAAGCAGGAGACGGGCTATCCGCTCGCTGCCTATCAGGTGAGTGGCGAGTTCGCTATGATTCAGGCGGCAGCCGAGCGCGGCTGGCTCGATGGCGATCGAGCGATGATGGAGTCGCTGTTGGGCATTCGCCGCGCGGGCGCCGATGTCATCTTGACGTATTTCGCGACGAAGGCAGCGGAAAAGATGAACAGCGGTCGTCAGTCGTCGGTCGTCGGTCGTCGGTGACTGCCTCGGGCGGCTTCTGCCCGCCCTGACGGCTGCTCGCTGACGACCG
>DASSNR010000125.1:0-5549 GCA_035687925.1 Gemmatimonadaceae bacterium
CGCGTTCCCGTGCAGGATACGAAAGACGTGGGCTTCGATGGCGAGACTGATCTGGTGTTGCAGCTCAAGTATCCGGACCGTGCGTCGGCGATCCCGATCGCGACGGGGATCGAGGCGCGGTTGATCGAGGCGGAGGCAGCGATGCAGGCCGGCCAAACGGCGGTATTTCTCGCCAAGCTCAACGCGGCCCGCGCGCAGTTTCAGGGCGTGCCGGCGCTCACGCCGGCTGACATTCCCGCGGATCAAACGGGGCAGGTGAATCTGCTCTTCCGCGAGCGGGCGTTCGACCTCTGGCTCACGTCGCACCGCCTCGGCGACCTGCGCCGGCTCGTGCGTCAGTACGGGCGGGATGCGGAGAGCGTATTTCCGACGGGCACGTGGGCAAAGGACGGCACGCTGTACGGCACGGACGTGAATCTGCCGGTGCCGCAGGTGGAGACGAACAACCCGAAGTTCACGGGGTGTCTGGATCGGAACGCCTGAGGGTCATGCGTTGCGAGTTCTGGGTTGTGCGCATGGCGTGCCGAGCGGCGCGACACCCGTCACAGCCCAGAACTCACAACCCAGAGCTCACAACCTCTTCCTTCGGAAAGAGCGGCGCGCCCTTGGTCACGCGCCAGCCAGAAGGGTCGATGATCTCGGTGCCCGCGCCCGATGGCCAGCGGAACGACGTGACCGTTCCCGGCGCGCCGAGCTGCTCCCACAGCGCCTGCGCCTTCTCCGGCATCACGGGCGACACCATCACCGCTTGCCACGCGAGCAGCCACGCGAGCGTGGCGAGCGTCGTCTCCAGCTCGGCGCGCTTCGCGGGATCCTTCGCGAGCTTCCACGGCGCCTGACGGTCCACGTATTCGTTGGCGCGCGCGATCGAGCGCCATGCCGCGGCGAGCCCTTCGCTCAGCAATTGATGATGCATCGCATCCGCGTACGACGAGAGCTCTCGCTCGAGCTCGGCGACGGGTGACGCCGGATCGGTGCGATGCGACGCGGCGCTCCACTGCGGGATGACGCCATCGAAGTACCGCTCGATCATGGCGATCGTGCGGCTCGCGAGATTTCCGAATGCGTTGGCGAGGTCGGCGTTGTAGCGCTCGACGAAGCGCTCCCAGGAGAAGTTGCCGTCGCCATCGAATGGGACCTCGCGGAGCAGGAAATACCGGAACGCATCCGCGCCGAACCGATCGATGGCGTCGCCCAGCTCCAACGTCACGCCCGCCGACTTGCTGAACCGCTCGCCCCCGAGCTGCACGAAACCGTGCGCCCAGATGTGTTCGGGGAGCGCGAGCCCCGCCGACTCGAGCATCGCGGGCCAGATCACGGCGTGCAGGCGGATGATGTCCTTCCCGATCACGTGCAGCTGCGCGGGCCACCGCTTGCTGTACATCGCCTCGGGGAAACCGGTGGCCGTGAGGTAGTTCGGCAGCGCGTCGAACCAGACCCACGTCCCCTGCTCCTCGCCGGTGCTCGTGGCCTTGGGGAAGGGGATCGCCCAGCTCAGCCGCGACCGCGTGATCGAGATGTCCTCGAGCCCGCTCTGCAGCAGCGCGAGGATCTCGTTGCGCCGGCTCTCGGGCTGCAGGAAGTCCGGACGCTCGGCAAACAACCGCTCGAGAAATGGCTGGTAGCGCGTGAGCCGGAAGAACCAGTTGCGCTCCTCCGTCCATTCGAGCGTACGCGTCGGATGCAGAATGCACTTGCCATCGACGATCTCGTTCTCGCGCTTGAACAGCTCGCACCCGACACAGTACCACCCCTCGTACGCCTTCTCGTAGAAGTCGTCACGGTTGCGCTCGAACATGCGCTCGATGAGCGCGCGCACGCCGATCGCGTGCTGACGATCCGTCGTGCGAATGAACTGATCGTACGAGATGCCGAGGCGATCCCACATCGCCTGGAAGCTCCGCGCGATCTCATCGGTGAGCTGCTGCGGCGGGATTCCGCGCTCGGCTGCAGTCTGCGCGACCTTCTGCCCGTGCTCGTCCATGCCAATGAGGAACCACACATCCTCACTGCGCAGGCGGTGATAGCGCGCGATCGCATCGGCGCCGATCTTCTCGAACGCGTGGCCAAGGTGTGGCAGGCCGTTCGCGTAGTCGATAGCGGTCGTGATGTAGAACGTGGACACTGAGTTGGTTACTCGCTGCTCCGCGGATCCTTGGGCGCGTCGCCCGCCGGCCGATTGCGCCGGCCGCCGCGACGTCCGCGACGCCGGCCGCCGCGCGAGCCCGATGGTGCGCGCTCGGCCGAGCGGCCATCGCCGCTGCCATGCGCGTTGTCGCGTGCGCCATCATCGCCGCGCCCATTATCCGACGCATCGCTCGCGTCGCCTGCACCGTCGGGTCGACGCTGGCGCTCGCGCTGCTCGCCGCGGGCTGGACGCTGTCGCTCGGTCGTCGGCGCTTCCTCCATCAGGACGGAATCCTCTCCGGCATCTGCGGCGCTCGACGATGCGTCGTCATCTCGCTCCGCGACATCGCGCTCATCCGCCGATGCCGTCCGCTGCTCGAGCTCGCGCTTGAGCTCGGCCAGCGGCACGACGCGCACGTCGCCCTCGCCGTTCCGCAGTGTCACCTGATCGCGGAAAATATCGTTGGCCACGACCTTTTCTTCGCCGAGTGCGGTGTGCAGCGTGCGCCCTTCCTTGGGGAAGCGCTTCCGGCTCTGCACGTAGAACTCGTGCTCGTAGCGCAGACAGCACATGAGCCGCCCGCACGCGCCAGAGATCTGCGACGGATTGAGGGAGAGACGCTGGTCCTTCGCCACCTGCAGGTTCACGGGACGCAGCTCGGGAAGCCACGATGCCGAACAGTACTGCCGTCCGCATCGGCCGACGCCATCCAACCGCTTGGCCTCGTCGCGCACGCCGATCTGCTTGAGCTCGATGCGCGTGCGGAACATCGATGCGAGGTCGCGCACGAGCGCGCGGAAGTCCACGCGCTTCTCCGCCGTGAAGTACAGCGTGAGCTTCTTGCGATCCCACTGCCACTCGGCGTCGGTGAGCTTCATGACGAGCCCGTGCGTCTGCACACAGGCGCGGGCGCGGCGGCGCGCGTCCTCGTCCTGCGCGCGCAGCTCAGCGGCGCGGCGCTCGTCGTCACGCGTCGCCGCACGAAGGATGCGCTTCGTCGGCTGCGAGGTGCCGCACCCATGCGCGCACCCCGTGCACCGCACCGCGGCAAGCTCGCCGATCGCGTGCACGCGCCCGAGGTCCTCCCCGCGGTCGGCCTCGGTGATGACCGCCGAGTGCAGCACCGGCGGCTCCTCGCCGTCCCAGAGGTAGAACTCCTTGCGGTTGCCCTTGAAGGCGACTTCGACCAGATGGCCCACAGCTACTCCGAGAACTGCCCGATGCCGAGGTACTTCTCACGCCGGCGCCGCACCAACTTCTCCGGCTTGTAGCGACGCAGATCGTCCAGATGCTCGACGATCGCATCGTGTACGGCGCGCGCGGCCGCTTCATGGTTTGCGTGCGCGCCCCCCACCGGCTCCGGGATGATGCCGTCGATCACCTTGAGCTCGAGCAGATCGGGGGCGGTGATGTGGAGCGCGGTCGCGGCGCGCTCCTTCATCTCGGGGCTCTTCCCATCCTTCCAGAGGATGGCCGCGCACCCTTCGATGGTGATCACCGAGTACACCGCGTTCTCCAGCATGAGCACGCGATCGGCCACGCCGAGTGCGAGCGCGCCGCCGGATCCGCCTTCACCGATCACCGTCGCGATGATCGGCACCTCGAGGCGGCTCATCTCGAGCAGGTTTCGCGCGATCGCCTCTGACTGGCCGCGCTCCTCCGCACCGAGCCCTGCCCACGCGCCGGGCGTATCGATAAACGTAATCACGGGGACGTGGAACTTCTCGGCGAGCTTCATGAGGCGGAGCGCCTTGCGGTACCCCTCGGGGTGCGGCATTCCGAAGTTCCGCTTCAAGTTCTCCTTCGTGTCGCGGCCGCGCTGCTGCCCGATGACCATCACCGTCTCGCCATCCAGCCGCGCCCACCCGCCGATGATCGCGGCGTCCTCTCTGAAGAGCCGGTCGCCCTGCAGCTCGGCGAAGTCGGTGAAGATGAGACTGATGTAGTCCAGCGTGAACGGCCGCTTCGCGTTGCGCGCGACCTGCACGCGCTGCAGCGGCGTGAGGTTCTTGTAGATGTCCTCACGCAGCTCGTTCAGCTTGCGCTCGAGCGGCTCGATCTCCGCTTCCACGCTCAGCTGCCGCTTGCCGGCCGTCTTCTTCAATTCGTCGATCTGCCGCTCCAGCTCGGCGATCGGCTTCTCGAACTCCATGGTGGTCGCGCTCGCCATCTATCGATCTCCTCTTATCCCGTAGTCGTTCCGAGGGAGCGCAGCGACCGAGGAATGTCACGCTCAGAGATTCCTCGCTGCGCTCGGAATGACACCACAGGACTAACTCCCTCGCGTGAGCCGCACCCGGTCGTCGCCGAGGAGGGCTCGCAATTCGTTCAACGCGGTGTGCGTCAGTGCCAGCTTCAAGGTGCGCGAGCGCAGGCGCTCGCTCGTCCCGTTTCCATCGCTCCACCGGAGCTCCAGCGGCGCAGAGCCCGCGTGCACTTCGACCAGCGCGCGCACATCCTGCATCACGCCGGGCGGCAGCTTAGCGCCGAGCGTGAGCTCGATCGACACCGCCACGTTCCCTGTGGCGCGCAGCTCGGCGAACGGCGTCACCGACTCGACGATGAACGTCGGGTTGTCCGCCCCCTGATCGCGCTTCGAGTAGCCGCCCTTGAGCAACACCGGCACGTCCGGCTTGATGCGGTCTCCCAGGAGCGTCCACGCTTCGGGGAAGACGAGCACCTCCGAAGATCCCGAAAAATCCTCCACTGTCAATCTCGCGAACTCGGCGCCGCTCCGCTTGCTGATCTGCCGCTTGATCGCCGTCACCACCACACCGAGCGCGATGGGCTGGTCGGTCCAGGTGCCCAACTGCGAGACGGTGTGCGAGGCGAACAGCTCCACTTCCATGCGGTACGGCTCGAGCGGATGCCCTGAAATGTAGAAGCCCAGGATCTCCTTTTCCTTCGCGAGCCGCTCGGCGTCCGTCCACGGTTGGACGTTGGGGAGGATGTGCGCGCGATGCGCGGGCTGCGCGTCGGGGCTCGCATCGCCGAAGAGCGAGCCCTGTCCGCTCGCCGCTTCCTCCTGCGTGAGCGCCGCTTCCTGCAGTGCGGCGTCGAGCGCGGAGGCGAACTGCGCGCGGTGCCCGTCGAGCGAGTCGAGCGCGCCGGCCGAGATGAGCGCCTCGAACACGCGCTTGTTGCAGGCGCGAAGGTCCACTCGCTCGCACAGATCGAAGAGCGAGGTGAACGCACCGTCGGCGCGCGCGGTGAGAATCGAATCGAGCGCGGTCCGGCCGACGTTGCGAATGGCGCCGAGGCCGAAGCGGATGCGCTTATCCCCCACGACCGTGAACTTGAACCCGGACTCGTTCACATCGGGCGCGAGCACCTCGATCCCCATCTCGCGCGCTTCGTTGATGTACTTGACCACGCTGTCCGTGTCGCCGATCTGCGACGACAGGAGCGCCGCCATGTACTC
>DASSNR010000128.1:0-7396 GCA_035687925.1 Gemmatimonadaceae bacterium
GTCGCCGCAAAAGCGATAGCGGCGCAACAAATGGCACCAGATACATATGCTGCTATTTGCTTCGTCATTGCAGTAGGAAGGGCCCCCCGCCCCCGATTCAAATCCAACTTGTTACGGTTCCCGCCAACACAAAACTCATCAACCTGCTCACGAGCCCGGCCATGAACTCCATTTCGCGTCACCTCCCTTCAGTCAGTCGTGTACGGGATCCCGATACACGCTCATTGAGGTTGGCTCCGCTCCTGCTGCTTGGCCTGCCCGCTCAGCTTCGCTCAGCCGGGGACGGGGGTTCTATTCGTGGTAGATGTTCTGAAGTGGTGAAAGTCCAGTACGCTCGAAGAAGAGGAAGTTGAGCGCACCACGCGTGGCACCAACGGCACCACCACGTGCGTGGCGCGCACCACACTGAGGTAAGAGTCGACCGCGCGCTCAGCGCGCGCGGCTGATCCAGCGATTCGTCGCGCCCAGAGTCGCGAGCACGCTCGCGATCTCCGGGCTGTCCTTGATCTCGCAGTTGCCGGCCAGGAGCACCGCGTCACGCCCCGAAAGCGCCCGAACCCCCACGAACACAAACTCGCGGTCGAACGCTTCGATGAATCTGCACCCCTCGAACACCAACGAGGTGTCCACGCCCTCCGCTTCTGCGATCGCCAGCACCGCCGCCCGCGCCGCCAACTCCGCGCGCGAACGCTCCGACTCCACGCCCTCCGCCTCCCCATGAAAGGACTTGTCGCCCTTGCGGAGCGTCACGCGGCAGGTCACACCCTTCGTCCGCGAGCGGCGCATCTCGACATCCTCGAAGTACAACCGCCGCTTCGACGCAGCCGCGCTCTGATCGGCGGTCGACGTCGGCCCGCTGCTCCCGCCAAATGCCTGAATGTCGGCAGCCTTCGGCGGCTCGATGGTCGTCGCCACGGAGATCTTCCGGTGGTCCACCCGCATCCCGAGGTGCGCGATCAACGCGCTCTCCACGTTGCGCACCGTCTGCTTCGGGTTGACGTCCGCGCTCGTCAGCAGGTGAATCTCGCTCACGGCACCCGTGTCGCTCGCAATGATACGCGCGGCCAGCACTCCCGGGAGCGTGAGGAGCAACTCCTCCGCGCGCTTGATCGGAAGCACACTTCCAGCGATCGGCGAAACGGACGGCTGAGCGGTGGGCGCATTCAGGGGGACGGTCAAGAGCTACTCCACAGCTGAGACGGACAAGATGGGATGGACTTCGCTATCGGAGGAAGGCACAGGCGCACTGCGGACCCGTGATGCAACGCACAGCGGAAACAACGCATCGCGGCACGATGATTCTCGTTGCTGCCAATATTGACCGAACGAGCAGCGAGCGCAAGCGACGTGCAGGTCGATCAGGCGCTGCGGGCGAGGTTATACTCCTTTAACTTCCGGTACAGCGTCCGCTCCCCTACCCCGAGCATCGCCGCGGCCTTCCGCCGGTTGCCCCGCGTTTCGCGCAACGTCGCCTCGATCGCGGCACGCTCGATCTCCGCCATCGTCATCCCGGGCGTGACCGTCACGACGTTTGGCGGCTCCTCCTGCTCGCGCGGCTCGATCGCGGGGACCGCGGGCGGCGTGGGCACCGACGGATGCACCTCGCCCACCCACTGGTCGCGCCGAGGGCCAGGCTCCTCCACGCGTCGGCGGAGCTCCTCCACCTGCAGCTTGAGCTCGACCAGGCTCCGCACGATGAACTCGATCTCGCGTCCGCCCGCCCCCTCGTGCATCCGCACGATGGGACCGATCGGCACCGGAAGCAGTCGCGCGCTCCCCCCTTCGCGGATATCGCGCGGGATGTCCGCGGCAGTGATCTCGCGTCCGGGGGCGAGCACCACCATGCTCTCCACGAGATTCCGCAGCTCGCGTACGTTCCCGGGCCAGTTGTATTCGACGAGGAGCTGCATCGCCTCCGCCGAAATTCCGTGGAACGGCCGGTCGTGCTGCGCGGAGAACTCCTGCACGAAGCGGCGCACGAGCAACGGGATGTCGTCGCGACGCTCGCGCAGCGGCGGCAGATAGATGGTGAGCACGTTGAGCCGGTAATACAGATCGGCGCGGAACTCACCACTCTCCACCTGCTCGCGGAGCGGACGATTCGTCGCGGCAACGACGCGTACGTCCACCGTGAGCGGGTTCGTCCCGCCGACGCGCGTGACCTCTCGCTGCTCGAGCACGCGCAGCAGCTTGACCTGCGTGGATGGCGGCGCCTCGCCGATCTCATCCAGAAACAGTGTCCCCGTGTTCGCGAGCTCGAATCGGCCGAGCCTGCGCTCGGCGGCGCCGGTGAACGCGCCCTTCTCGTGGCCGAACAGCTCGCTCTCGAGCAGCGTCTCTGGAAGCGCGCCGATGTTCACGGCGATGAACGGCCTCGAGCGACGGGGACTCAGGCGATGGATGGCGCGCGCGACGAGCTCCTTCCCCGTGCCGCTCTCTCCCTCGATGAGCACGGTGCTCGACACCGGCGCCATCTGCTCGATCTTCACCATCACCTCGCGGATCCCCTCGCTCTCGCCGATGAGGCCGGTCTCCTGCGCGAGGCGGCGGCGGTCGAGGATGCGACGGATGCCCGCAAACACTTCGTCCAGATCCACCGGCTTCGCGTAGATCTCGACGAAGCCGAGCGCGCGCAGCCGATCGTGCAGCGCGGGATCATCCATGTCCGCCAGGCCGACGACGGCCGCACCATCCCACAGCTGCCGCTTGGTGAGCTGCACGTTCTGCGTGTCCACCAGGCCGCCGGTGAGCACGATGATGTCCGGCTTCTCGCGCTCGAGGATCGAGCGCATGTCATCGAGCGGGGAGACGAGCACGGTCTGGAGCCCCGCGCGCTCGAGCATGGCGTTCAAGCGGACGGCGGGCTCGACGTCGGTGAGCGTCAGCAGGACTTTCACGGCGCGACACCTCGCGTGGGCGTGGTACCGGACGCGGGTGCGGCACCTCCGCCGGCGGCGCTTCCCTTCGCCGCTCCATGATCGGTGACGGTGCCGCGCAGAATGTCGATGGCGTGATCGACGATCGGCTCCAGTGCGACGAGCCCATCGCGTACGCCGCTCGGCGAGCCGGGGAGATTCACGACGAGGGTGCGCGCGCGCACGCCGGCCACTCCACGCGACAATGCCGCGCGCGGGAACGACTGCATACAGAGAACGCGCAGCCGCTCGGCGATGCCCGGCGCATCGCGCTCGACCACGGCGCGCGTCGCTTCGGGCGTCACATCGCGGGGACCGAGCCCGGTGCCGCCGGTGGTGAGCACGAGATCCGCGACGTCGTCATCGCACCACGCCGATACGCGCTGCGAGATCCGTGCGGCATCGTCGGGGACGATCGCACGATCGGCGAGATGGTAGCCGCGACGCTCGCACCACGCGGCGATCGTGTCGCCCGAGGTATCGGCCCGCTCTCCGCGAGCGCCGGCATCGGAGATGGTGAGGATGGCGAGGCGCATTACTCGCTCACCGATGCGTGCCTTCCTTGTAGAACGGCAGCTGGACGACGTGGCCCACGACGCGCTTGCCGCGCACCTCGAACTCCAATGGCTCCCCTTCCTTCGCGTTCGCCGTAGGCAGATACGCGGTGCCGATCGGAATCCCGAGACTCGGACTCATCGTGCCGCTGCGCACTTCGCCCGACGGCTTGCCGGCATGAAACACCGGATACCCGTGCCGCGGGAATGCGCGGTCGGCGGTGGTGAATCCCACGAGCTTCCGCGGGATCCCCTTCTCCTTCTGCGCGACGAGCGCGTCGCGCCCCACGAAGTCGCCCTTCTTGAGCTTGACGAGCCAGCCGAGGTTCGCCTCGAGCGGCGTGACGGTATCGTCGATGTCGTTGCCGTAGAGCGCCATCCCCATCTCGAGGCGCAGCGTGTCGCGGCAGCCGAGTCCGACGGGCGTCACCTGGCCGGTGGACATGAGCGCATCCCACACCGTGCGCGCGTGGCGGGCGTCGAAGTACATCTCGAAGCCGTCCTCGCCAGTGTAGCCGGTGCGCGAGATGACCGCGGGGACACCGGCGACGTGGCCTTCCGTGAAGAAGTAGTACTTGATCGCCCCGAGCGCCGCGTCGCTGAGCGGCTGCAGCACGCGCTCGGCGATGGGACCTTGCAGGGCGAGCAATGCGGTCTCGTCGCTCACATCGGCGATGGTCACGTCGAACTTCGACGCGTAGCGCTTGATGTGCGCGAGGTCCTTCTCGCGGTTGGACGCGTTGACGACCATCATGAGATGATCGGCGAAGCGGTAGACGAGGCAGTCGTCCTCGATCGTGCCGCGCTCGTTGAGGATGGTCGAGTACTGCACCTGTCCGACCTCGAGCGCCGCGACGTTGTTCGACGTCACGTAGTTGACGAACTCCACCGCCTGCGGGCCGCTGACGTCGAACTCCCCCATGTGGCTGACGTCGAACACGCCGCACGTGGTGCGCACCGCGCGATGCTCGGCGGTGATCCCCGAGGCGTACTGCACGGGCATCTCGTAGCCGGCGAAGGGAACCATCTTCGCGCCGAGCGCGACGTGGATGTCGTGGAAGGGCGTGTGCTTGAGGGACTGCGAGGCGGCAGGCTGCGCCATGTCAGAGGCTCCGGGCGAGTGTGGGAACGAGTGCGGAATATGTCCGCATCGCGCGGGCGCTGGAAGTGCGAGCGCCGTCATTCCGAGGGAGCGGAGCGACCGAGGAATCTCGCTGGTAGCACGAGATTCCTCGCTGCGCTCGGAATGACCGTCGTCAGCCCAACGATTCTCCGCCCATGAGCACCGCCATGATCGCCTTCTGGATGTGCAGCCGGTTCTCAGCTTCGTCGAACACGCGGCTCTGCGCGCCGTCGATCACCTCCGCGGCTACCTCCTCGCCGCGGTGCGCGGGGAGACAGTGGAGAAAGATCGCGTCGCGGTTGGCGAGCTGCATGAGCGCGGGCGTGACCGTGTACCCCTTGAAGGCGATGACGCGCTTCGCCTGCTCCTCCTCCTGTCCCATCGACGCCCACACGTCGGTGTTGATGACGTCCGCGTCCTCGGCCGCTTCGCGCGGATCGCGCACGACCGTCACCGGCGCCTCACGCTGCGCGCGCGCGAGGATCTTCGGATCGGGATCGTAGCCTTCGGGACACGCGAGCACGAGCTCGAAGCCGAGCCGATAGGCCGCGTTGATCCACGAGTTCGCCATGTTGTTGCCGTCGCCGATCCACGCGATTTTCTTCCCCTCCCACGTGCCGAGGAACTGCCGGACGGTGAGCAGGTCGGCGAGGATCTGACAGGGGTGCAGGAGATCGGTGAGCCCGTTGATGACTGGAACGCTGGCGTAGCGTGCGAGCTCCTCGACCTCCGAGTGCGCGAAGGTGCGGATCATGATCCCGTCCACGTAGCGCGAGAGGACGCGCGCCGTGTCGGCGATCGGCTCGCCGCGTCCGAGCTGGATGTCGCGTGGCGAGAGGAACAGCGCGTGTCCCCCGAGCTGCCACGCCCCCACCTCGAACGACACCCGCGTCCGCGTCGACGACTTCATGAAGATCATCGCGAGCGACTGTCCCGCGAGCGGCTTCTTCGTGTACTTCCCCTGCCGCATCGACTCGGCGAGACCGAACAGCGCGAGGAGCTCGGGGCGGGTGAAGTCGGGGATGGCGAGGAAGTCGCGGGACTCCGCGGGATGCGGGATGCGGGATGCGGGATGCGGGGTCTTCGGTTCGGAGCTCGGACGCGTAGACTTGGCGGTCGGCATGGCGTGGTATCGAGGGTATCTGATGGTGGTGAAAGAGTAGCGGGACAGCTCGTGGCGCGCCAACGACCCGTTGGCCCCGACTCCATGTCCTGGGTAGTTCCGAGTCCCGAGTCCCCAGTCCCGACTCCCTACAAAATGTACTTCCGCAAATCCTCGTCCTCCGAGATCCCCTTCAGGCGCTCGCGCACGACGGGGGCATCGATGCTGATCGCGCCCCTGCCACGGTCGGGGAGATCGTAGAGCACGTCCTCGAGCAGCGTCGACATGACGGTGTGCAGGCGACGCGCACCGATGTTCTCCATCCGGTCGTTCACGACGGCGGCGATGCGCGCGATCTCGGCAATGCCTTCCGGCGTGAAGCTGAGCTTCACACCTTCCGATTCGACGAGCGCCGCGTACTGCTTGGTGAGCGCGTTCTCCGGCTCCGTCATGATGCGGACGAAGTCGCCTTCGGTGAGCGACTTGAGCTCGACGCGGATCGGGAAGCGGCCCTGCAGCTCCGGAATGAGATCGCTCGGTTTCGAGACGTGAAACGCGCCGGCGGCGACGAAGAGGACGTGGTCCGTCTTCACCATCCCGTACTTCGTCTGCACGTTGGAGCCCTCGACAATCGGGAGCAGGTCGCGCTGCACGCCTTCGCGCGAGACGTCGGGTCCGCCCGACTGCGCGCGCTCGCCCGCGATCTTGTCGATCTCGTCGAGGAAGATGATCCCCATCTTCTCCACCCGTTCGAGCGCGTCGGCGGTGACGTCCTCGAGGTCGATGAGCTTCTCCAATTCCTGCTCGAGGAGGATGCGCCGAGCCTCGGACACTTTCACCGTGCGCTTCTTCTTGCGCTTGGGCATCATGTCCTGGAGCATCTCGGTGAAGTTCTCGACGCCCTCGGGTGCGCCCTGCGGGATGAGCATGTCGAAGACGGGGCCGCGCTGCTGCGTGACCTCGACCTCGACCTCGCGCTCCTCCAGCTGGCCGGCGATGAGGAGCTGCTTGAGCTTGTCGCGCGTGCGCTGGTAGCGTTCGCGCCCCGCCTCGTCGCTGTGCTCGCGCGAGACTTCCCCCGCGGCGGAGACGACGAAGAGTCCAGGCGCGCCGCCCGCAGCCGCGCCCGCCGGCGCAGGCGCAGCCGCGGGCTTCGCTTCGGCGACCGGCGCGGGGAGCAGCAGGTCGAGAATGCGCTCATCGACGCGCTCCTGCGCGAGGTCTTCGACCTCGTGCTCGCGCTCCGTGCGAACCATGTCGATCGCGCTCTCCACCAGGTCGCGCACCATCGACTCGACGTCGCGCCCTACGTAGCCGACCTCGGTGAACTTCGAGGCTTCGACCTTGATGAAGGGTGCGCCGGCGAGCTTGGCGAGGCGACGCGCGATCTCCGTCTTCCCCACTCCGGTCGGCCCGATGAGGATGATGTTGTTGGGCGAGATCTCGTCGCGAATGGCATCCGGCGCCTGCTGACGCCGCCACCGATTCCGGAGCGCGATCGCCACCGCCTTCTTCGCGTCGCTCTGCCCGATGATGTACCGATCGAGCTCGGCGACGATCTGCCGCGGCGTGAGATCCGCGAGTCGCGCGACGGCTTGTTGGGTTCGGTTTGAAGGCATGGATCTATCTGGAAACTCGTTTGGGGAGCGGAGGGCCGTGAGTTATGGGTGGTGAGTTGTGGGTTGTGAGTAGCTGTGAGTGG
>DASSNR010000143.1:0-7643 GCA_035687925.1 Gemmatimonadaceae bacterium
CTCATTGCTGCCGAGGTGTTGGAAGACGGTGTCGAGGATCGATGCCATGGTGAGCTCCTGTCGAGTGAGTCAGTCCGTTCTCATGCCACCACCGCCATCCCCCGCGCCCCCGGCTCCTCGAGCTCGCGCGGCCAGGGGATGGGGAGGCGGTCCCAGGTGAGGCCGGCGTCGGCCGAGCGGTAGATGCCGTGGTTGTTCGCGGCGTAGAAGACGCCGGGCTCGGAGATCACGGTGGTGAGCACGCTGACACGTGTGCCGCGCGGCTCCGGAAGTCCATCGGAGACGACATGCCATTCCTCGCCGGGAGTCTTGCGATAGATGAACGACTCCGCACCGTCGAGATCGTGCGCGTTCCCGGGACTCGCGGCCGCGGAGACGACGAGCGTCTCGGGATCGCCGGGATCCACCGCCGCACCCCACAGATACTGGTGTCGCAGTCCGCCATCGGGGCGCTGCCACGTGTCGCCCGCGTCGTGGCTGCGCATGAAGCCGCGACCGGGGTGCATGTAGCCATCACCTGCGGCCGCGTACAACGCGCCGTTCACGAGCGGATGTGCGCGCAGCGTGTGCGTGTCGCGCGGACCATCGGGCGTACGGTCCTCCCATGTCACACCGCCATCGCTGCTGCGCACGAGTGCACCGCTCTCGATGCAGACGAAGAGCCGCTCGTCGACCACGGGATCGGGCGTGATCCAGCGGACGTGATGCGTCTCGGGGCGCGGCGGGTAGCGCCAGGTGCGCGCCGAGGGCAGCTGCGTGAAGCTCGACAGGTCGCGCCACGATGCACCGCTGTCCTCGGAGCGGAAGAGACCACTTGGCTCCGTGCCCGCGTACACCGCGCCGTAGCCGCGGGTGATCTCGCGCGCGCTCACGGACACCGCCGTCACATGATCGTGCGCGATCCCGTCGCCCACCGGGCGCCACGATGCGCCGAGGTCATCGGTGCGCAGCAGGCCGCCGTCCGACGTGCCGCAGTACGCACGCTGCATCTGGTGCGGATCGGCAGCGATGCATCGGAGCGATCGGCCCTCGAGTCGCACGTCCGTCGTCCATCGATCGTCGGTGCCGTTGGCGACGAGCAGGGCGTGCTGCATGGCGAGTAGGACGGTGGTCATGCGACGAGCTCCATCTTCTGCGCTGCCGGGGGAGGCGTGTGGAGATGCAAGTCCCAATCCTCGCGTGCGAGCGGTCGCGAAGCCTTCGCGTGCGGGGCCCGGTTCGTGCAACGATGGATCGCTCGGATGGCCTCCTCTCGTCGACCGGATCGGACTCCCAGCATCGGGTGGCTCATTGCCGCGGGCGTGGCCGGCGGTGTGCTCGCCGCGCGGGCCGCGCTGCGCGCGCGGCGTCTGTACGATCTGCGCGGCAAAGTCGTGCTCATCACCGGCGGCTCACGCGGACTCGGACTCGTGCTCGCGCGCGCGTTCGCGTACGCGGGCGCACGCATCGCGGTGTGCGCGCGCGATGCGGGGGAGATCGAGCGGGCACGCGGCGATCTCGCCGCGCGCGGCATCGAGGTGTTCGGCGTCTCGTGCGATCTCACCGAGCGCGTCGGCGTGGAGCGGCTCGTGCGCGAGGTGCGCGCGCACTACGGGCGCATCGATGTGCTGGTGAACAACGCCGGCCTCATCCAGGTGGGCCCGATGGAGACGATGACCCCGGCCGACTACGAGGAGGCGCTCCGCATCCACTTCTGGGCGCCGCTCTACACGATGCTCGCCGTGCTCCCGGAGATGCGACGCCGGCGCTCGGGTCGCATCGTCAACATCTCATCGGTGGGCGGGAAGATCAGCATGCCGCATCTCCTCCCCTACTGCTCGAGCAAGTTCGCGCTGACGGGACTCTCGCAGGGGATGCGCGCCGCACTGCTGCAGGACAACGTCTTCGTCACGACCGTGTGCCCGGGGCTGTTGCGCACCGGCAGTCCGCGCAACGCCTTCTTCAAGGGTTATCACCGCGCCGAGTATACCTGGTTCAGCATCAGCGACTCGCTCCCGATCCTGAGCATGGGCGCCCCGCGCGCCGCTCGACAGATCGTCGCCGCCTGCCGACGAGGCGACGCCGAGCTCGTGCTCCCGACGATGGCGAAGGTGTGGGTCACCGCCCATGCGCTCTTCCCGGGCCTCGTCACCGATCTCCTCGGCTCGCTCGAGCGCACCCTGCCGCAACCCGGCGGCATCGGCAGCGCCCGCGAGCCCGGCGCCCGCAGCAGCTCCGCCCTCTCCCCGTCGCCGCTCACGCTGCTGGGGGATAGTGCGGCGGTGAGGAACAACGAGATTTGAGTAGGGAGAGGGATGGGGGTAGGAGTGGGTCAGTAGGTCAGTAGATCAGTGGGTCAGAAAAGGCCCGTAAGGCGAGATCATCTCTCCCTACGGGCCGTTCCTGACTGACTGACCTACTGACCTACTGACCCACTGCTTTTCTCACGCCGCCTTCAACCCCGTCGGCCGCCAGGCGGGGTCGCCGCCCGGCATCGACCAGATGCACTCGTACCGTGCCGGCGGGAAGCCACGCACGCCAATCTCGAGCGTATCCCCTTCCTTGGCCGACAGGTGCTCGTTGATCACGGCCATTGCCTCGTCCAGCGAATCGCTCTGAACGAAGCCGGCCTCGACAAGATCGGCGGTACTCAGAGAAAAATGAAAACGGGGCATGTACGCTCCTCCTGGCTTGCTGTTCACTTCCGACCTCCGCACCCCCTCTGAGCAGTAATACCCCACGCTGCCGCGAGTGAGCCATCGATCGTGATCCTTTGTGCGCCCCTTGCCCCGACCGCGCGCGCGAGCGAGATACTACCCGTACACTCGATGCCCGCTCACCTGAGCCGCGCGTCCGCTGCCCACTCTATAGAACAACACCGTGATCCGGCGAGTTCCGACCGTGTCCGTCCCTGAAGAGATCGATACCATGCTCCGCGTCCATGCACGTCGCCGTCGCCGCCGCTCGCTGCCGTTCGCTCTCCTGCTCGCGCTCGCCGCAGCGCCGCTCACCCTCGGTGCGCAGAGCAGCGCGAGGAGCGATTGGCCCGAGCGCGCCGTGCAGCGCGACCTTCCGCTCCCACCGATGATCCGGCGCGCCTACGCTGCCGGCACGCGCGACACCACCGGGCTCCCCGGGCGCCGCTACTGGCAGCAGACCGTCGACTATCGCATCGACGCGAGCCTCGCCGTCGACTCCGCCGTGCTCCACGGCACCGAGACGATCACGCTGCACAACACGTCGCCCGACACGCTGCACGCGATCGTCCTCCGACTCTACCAGAACTACTTCCGCGCCGAGGAGTCGCGAAACGACTACGTCACCGACGTCACCGACGGCACGGTGGTCGAGCGACTCACGGTGAACGGAACACCCATCGCCCTCGAGGACCAGAACCAGTACCGCGTCGATGGCACCGTCGCGATGGTGCGGCTCGCGTCGCCCGTGCTCCCCAACGCCGACGCGACGATCGATGTCGCCTGGCACTTCGCGGTGCCCAACGTCCCACTCGGCGAGCGCGGCGAGCGCATGGGACGGTGGGGCACCGATCTCTATCAGATTGCCCAGTGGTATCCGCAAGTCGCGATGTACGATGACCTGCGCGGCTGGGACACCGACGAGTACCTCGGCAAGGGCGAGTTCTACAACCAGTTCGGGAGCTTCGACGTCCACATCACGGTGCCCGCAGGGTGGCTCGTGGGTGCCACGGGCACGCTCGCGAATCCCGATTCCGTGCTCACGCCCGCGGTGCGCGATCGCCTCGCACTCGCGATGAAGGTCGACACCACCGTGCACGTCGTGACTGCCGCCCAGCGCGGCGCGGGGCAGGCGACGCTCGACGGCCGCACGCTCACCTGGCACTTCACCGCACCCACGGTGAACGACTTCGCCTTCGTCGCCTCCAAGAATTTCGTGTACGACGCGACGCACGCGATGGCGCCCAAGCCGACGCTCGTGCAGGTGCTCTATCTCCCCGAGCATCAGGACTACCAGAAGTCGGCGCAGATCGGACGCTTCGCGCTCGAGCACCATTCGCGCTACGTGATGCCGTACGAGTTCCCGCAGGCGACGATCGCCGACGGACCGGAGAACGGGATGGAGTACCCGATGATCATCTTCTCCGGCCCCGGCTTCGGCGTCATCACGCACGAGCTGGGGCACGAGTGGTTCCCGATGACGGTGAGCTCCGACGAGACACGCTACGGCTGGCAGGATGAAGGGTTCAACGAGTGGATCGACCAGGCCGCCGCCGAGGACTACACGAAGAAGAAGACCGACCACGTGAACGATGGCGCTGCCTATCGCCACATCGCGGGCACCGTGCTCGATCCGACGATGATGTGGCCCTCCGATTTCGCGGGGCCGAACTACGAAATCCAGGCGTACGTCAAGGCGCCGCTCGCGCTCTACGCCTTGGGTGGCGTGGTGGGTGACTCAGCTGTGCACACCGCATTCGCGGAGTACGCGAAGGCGTGGCGCTTCAAGCATCCATCGCCATGGGACTTCTTCACCTTCATGCAGCACCACATCGGTCAGGACCTCGGCTGGTTCTGGGACGCGTGGTGGTTCACGACCGACACCTTCGATCAGGGGATCGACAAGGTGAGCGACCGCAACGGCCGGGTGACGTTCACCGTCGTCGATCACGGCGAGATGGCGATGCCGATCATCGCGCGCATCGACTACACGGACGGCAGCACGACGACGATCATGCGCCCCGCATCGGTGTGGTTCGCGGGGAGCCGGAGTGTGACGGTCGAGCAACCGACGGGCAAGAAGCGCGTCGCGAGCATCACACTCGACCCGGACAACCGGTTCCAGGACCTGAACCGCACCGACAACGAGTGGAAGGGAGCGACGCCGTAAGAACAGAGAGCAGAAAACCAGAGAGGAGAAAGCAGAAAGGAGAGAGGAGGAACGGCGAACAGCGGTGTCATTCCGAGCGCAAACAGCGGTGTCATTCCGAGCGCAGCGAGGAATCTACTCGCCTGGCCGAGATTCCTCGCTGCGCTCGGAATGACTTCCTCCTTTCTCCTCGTCTGCTTACTCGACCACCACACTGAAGTTCACCCCTTCCCACTTGTCGGCTTCCGTCCAGTAGAAGGTGAACGTGACCGTGCTCCCCGGTGCGAGCGCGCGCGCGTCGAGATCGGCAACGTGCACGCTCACGCCGGTGTCGCGCGTCATCGTGTCGGTGGTCGTCTGCCAGTCGTCGGTGCTCCAGTGCACGAGCGCGGGGGAGAGGAGCTCGAGGCGGAGCGTTTTCCCTGCGGGCATGGTGCGCCGCTTCAGGTTGAAGCGCCATCCGACGAAAGGCGATGCGGTGTGCTGCACCACGTAGCGCTGCATCGTCTGCAACGGCGTATCGAATACGCTGCCGTCGGCAATCGAGCGGCACAGCTTGAGGTACTCCGCGTGTGCCCAGACGAGCGGCATCGCGGAGCCGGAGGGGCGCCCCGGCCACAGCTCGAGCGCCGGCATCGGCGGCCCGTCCCAGCTCTGCTCCGGGATGAAACCGCTCTCGTTCGCTGACGCTTCCATCACGCGCAGCAATTCCTTCGCGCGGTCCACGTGCCCAGCCGCCAGCTCGTAGTGCGCGCGCTCGCCGGTGAGGAGCGGCCAGCAGCGGCCGACACCGTCGCCGTTGTACGGCGAGCCGTCCACGTGCTCGCCGTACCGGTCGCCGTTGTAGCGCCGCCATCCGGGACCGTAGGGCAGCTCCACGCGGAGCAGCGCGTCGATGGCCTTCACGGTGTTCGTGATGCGCGGGTCATCCGGCGCGCGGAGGCCGAAGCGCACGAGCGCCAGCGCGTCGGGGCTCACGACGAGCCCCGCGGGGCCATCGATGTGCGCGGCCGGCGCGGCGAGCTTGATGGGGACGTATCCGCCGTGCGGCGACGCGGCCTCGCTCACGGCGAGCGGTGCGATGCGCACGTAGTACCCCTCGATGCCCAGATCGCGCGCGAGCTCGGTGTCGACCACGTACGTCCACCGCTCGATGTCGTCGTTCCAGTCGTCCGCCGTCTCACGCAGGTAGCGCGCGATCTCCGGCTCGTCGTGCAGCTCGGCGATGTCGGCGGCCGCGAGCAGCGCCGAGATCTCGACGGCGAGCGTGAACGGCGAGAGCCCCGCGTTCTCCTCCCATCGATCTTCCTGCGTGCCCGGCCCGTTGCGCGCGATGTACGCCGCCGCGCGTCGCACCATCGGCCAGAGGTACTTGATATCATCGGGCGTGAGCGCGTCCTCGTGGCGCAATCGGCGCAACAGGTCGACGAGCAGGATGGGGAACGCGGTCTCGTCCATCTGCACGCCGGTCCAGTACGGCATGCCGTCGAGCCACATGTTCTGCGGCCAGCGGCCATCGCCGTTCTGCGTCACGGTCAGGTACTGCAGCACACGTCGCGCATCCGCGATGGCCCCGACCGCGATGAGCCCGCCCGCCGCCTCCACGAGATCGCGCGGCCACACGAGGTGATAGCCGCCCAGATCGTTGTCGCCCTTCGAGAACCCCCATGGGATCGAGAGGCTCGCGATCATCCCCGATGCGAAGTTCTTCGACTCGTGGATACGGAGCACGTTCGCGCTCACGCGATGGAGCTCGTGATTGCCGGGCGACTCACGGTCCTCGCGCGGGAGCGAGCGCTGCCACGCCTGCCATCCCCCGATGTACGCTCCACGCGCCGACTCGAACCCCTCACGCAGCGCCGCGAGCGCGCGGTAGCCGGCCTTCGATGCGTCGCGCCCGAAGCCGAGCGAGAGAAGAAAGACGCCGTTGCACGCGCCGAGATCGATCTCGCCGGTGAGCGCGACGTTCCCGTTCTCGGCCCGCTCGTACTGCGCGGTGAGATGCTTGTCGCGCTCGAGCTCCTGCCATCCATCCGAGACGCCGGCATACCCCGCCGAGCGCGCGAGCCACGGCGCCGAGCAGGCGAGCGCGAGCGCGCTGTCCTCGCGCTGCGCGAAGAGCATCGGCACGCCCTTGTACTCGTCGATCCACGCCGTGTTGCCGCTGCCGTGGTTCCCGAGGTGTGGCGCGAGGAGGATGTACAGGTGGTACTCGTCGAGCGTGCCGATGAGCGGCGTGAAGTGCGTCTCCTGCAGCACGGCATCGTGCCGCACCGACGCGACGATGAGCTTCTCGATGCGATAGCGTCCCTGGTCGCACGTGTTCGTCAATCGGAACGCCGGGACGCCCGGTGCGAGCCGTGTCAGCTCGTGCTGCGCGTGGCGCTTCTCCTCGGAGAAGAAGCGCGTACCATCGGTGACGATGAACCCCATGTCGCGCGTGCACGCCCAATCGACATCGGGATAGTAGATCTCGTTGAAGATCCCGTGGCTCAGCGTGAACCACACGTGGCTCGCCGCCGACGGCGCCGTCCCGATCCCGGACTTCGCACTCGAAGTCCAGCGGGGAGGAATGCCGGGGGAGCCGGGAGCGGAAGGCATTGGAAGTGAGTCAGTAGGTCAGTGGATCAGTGGGTCAGAAGACGCTCGAGCGGTTGTCATTCCGAGCGCCAGCGAGGAATCTCGAGCCCTTGTCGTTCCGAGCGCAGCGAGGAATCTCGTTCGGCCAGCGAGAGATCCCTCGCTCCGCTCGGGATGACAAGCTGGCGAGATACCTCGCTCCGCTCGGGATGACACGGGCCCGCGAGATACCACGCGGC
>DASSNR010000117.1:0-4099 GCA_035687925.1 Gemmatimonadaceae bacterium
ACTCGACGGCACCTTGTCATTCGAGCCGGCGAGGCTGTCCGATACCTCGAACGATCGCAACAATGGCTCGAAATCGAAGCTGAGCCGCGGGCCACGATCGAACGCGACCGTGAGACGCGACGCGGTCGAATCGAAGGCGAAACGAAGCGTGTCGCTGCCGATGGTGGCGACACTGTCCCGCGTTCCCACGGGGACCAGCCAATCGAAGCCGCTCACCGCGAGTGATTCGCGGGCACTGGTGCGGACGGTGAAGAACCCAGGGCGCTCCACCACTACCGGTCGCCGCCACCGAGACGAGTAGTCGAGCGACGCCGCAGCCATGATCGAGCGCGATATCGAGTCCGCCTGATACGGCTTTACCTGCGCGAGCACCGCATTGCTTGGCGCGCTCGCGCCGAACGCCTTCGCGATCTCCGCGCTCGCGCGATGCTCGACGAGAAACTCGAGCGCCCCGCTCGCCTGCACTTCCGCCGGCGTCACGCGGTTCGGCGACGGCGTCGCCTTCGCCATCGCCAGCTCGCGCTCGAGCCGCGATCCCTGGCTCGCGATGGCTCGATGCGTCGCGCCGAGCGGACCGAAGAGCGTCACGAGGAGCAGCACGCAGAGCGAGAGCGGGATGATGCGGATCCCATGCTCGCGCCTGAGTGTGAACAGCACCGCGATCGCGAGCAGCCAGACGCCGAGCAGTGTGCCGAGGTAGCGGAGCTCGGTGAGCCCGTAGGGCGCGATGCGCTTCGCGAACGCGCCGAGGAGCATGAGCGCGGCCGGGATCAGCCCGATGAAAAGCAGGCGGCGGAAGGTGCGGATCCACCCTTCACCGGGCTCGTCGCGCAGCGGGTGCACGAGCAGGAATCCCAGGATGCCGGCGACGGCGACGCTCGTCACCAGATACCCGATCCACCCACTCGGCCATTGTCCGGTGATGAGGATCTTCACCAGATACGCGAGCAGGATGAGCAGATAGACGGCAACGAGCGGCGTGAGGATGTACTGCGTGAAGACCTTGAGCGCTCGCGGATAGTCGCGATCGGACTCGAGCGCGGTCAGCTTCTCCGGCACACCGGCGAGGAAGATCCACGTGTTGGCGACGAAGGCCAGCACGAACCAGAGGCGGCCGTAGGTCTCACCCGGTACGTGCAGCCCGAACAGCTTGTCGATCGAGGCGAGCGCGATGGCGAGCCCGACGAAGAGCACGCCGCTGAAGACGACCGCGCGCAGGAAGCTGAGAAAGAGTCGGCGATTGTACTGCCAGAACGCGCGCGTCTCCGGCACACCGACGAACGGCAGAAACGCGACGGCCAGATGCAGCGCGGCGGCGAGCTGGAAATAGCGAATGGCATCGGGCTTCTGATCGATGCCGGACCAGACGGCGAAGAAACCCGCGAGGGCGATCGCGCAGGCGACGTACAGGCCCCATCGCACGAGTGACGACCACGCGCGCGCTTCCCCCAGCACGGCGATCGCGAACGTAAGCGGCAGCCCGAGCGCGGCGACGAAAGTGAGACGCGCCCAGACGTCGGCCGCGTCGTGCGTGGTGGCGATGATCGCGAACACCGCGGCGGCGACCCCGACGGTGAGCGTGACCGGAAAGCGCACGAGCACCTGTCGGGCGCGGACGGCGAGCGTATCGAGCGAGGGGAGTCGCATGGCGGGCGCCGAGTGGAGGGGAGACGTGCAAGGGAAGAAAATATGCTGGTGTGCGGGGTGGGACGCGAATACTTGTCATCCCGAGCGCAGCGAGGGATCTCGTTCTGCCAGCGAGATCCCTCGCTGCGCTCGGGATGACAATACCGCTCGGGATGACAATACCGCTCGGGATGGCAAGCGTCTGCGCGGGATGACAAGCGTCTGCGCGGGATGACGAGCGCGTCCGGCGTCGTCCATCTCTACCCAACCGCCCGCCCATTCCATACGTTATCCCCGATCGGGAGCCTGGCCTCCCGACCCCGTCCGCCCGAGCCGCTCCCAACCCCGCGACTCCGCCACGCGGACGCGCTCGTCTGACGCGCACTTCCGGAGGTCTCAACGTGAACGTTCCCAACGCTGCGTGCCGCCTCACGCTCGCGGCAGGCTTGCTCGCGGCGGCACTCCCGCTCGCCGCGCCGACACCCGCACTCGCACAGCGCCGCGCGGCGAGTGCCAGCAGTGCGGCGGGTCCGTACGACTCCACGCTCTTCGCCGCGCTCAAGTGGCGCGAGATCGGGCCGTACCGCGGCGGCCGCTCGGCGGCGGTGGCTGGTGTCACCAGCCGGCCGTACGAGTACTACATGGGCACCACGGGCGGCGGCGTCTTCAAGTCGACCGATGGCGGACTCAACTGGGCGCCCATCACCGACAAGTACTTCGGCGGCACCATCGGCGCGATCGGAGTGAGCGAGTCGAACCCCGACATCGTCTACGTGGGCACGGGTGAGAACGACCCGCGCGGCAACGTGTCGGCGGGCGATGGCGTGTACAAGACGTCGGATGCCGGAAAGACGTGGACGCACATCGGGCTCGAGGACACGCAGCAGATCTCGCGTGTGCGCGTCGATCCGCGGAATCCGGACATCGTCTACGTCGCGGCACTCGGCCACATCTGGGCGCCGAACGCGGAGCGCGGCGTCTTCAAGACCACCGACGGCGGGAAGACGTGGAAGAAGATCCTCTTCGTGAACGATTCCACCGGTGCCGCCGATCTCATTCTCGATCCCAACAATCCCGACATCGTCTACGCCGCCTTCTGGCAGATGGGACGCAAGCCGTGGCTGCTCGTCTCCGGCGGCGAGGGGAGCGGGCTCTACAAGAGCACCGACGGCGGCGAGCACTGGACGAACATCACGCGCAACCCAGGGCTGCCGAAGGGGATCATCGGCAACATCGGGATCACCGTGTCGCCCGCGAACTCCAACCGGCTCTACGCGATCTTCGAAGCGAAGGATGGCGGAATGTTCCGCTCCGACGATGCGGGCGTGACGTGGACGAAGGTGAACGACAGCCAGGAGATTCGTCAGCGCGCCTGGTACTATGGAAAGGTCTTCGCCGACCCGAAGGATGCGAACACGGTGTACGCGCTGAACGTGGGCTTCCTCAAGTCCACCGATGGCGGGAAGACGTTCAAGTCGATTCGCCCGCCGCACGGTGACAATCACGACATGTGGATCGCGCCCAACGATCCCGACCGGATGATCGAGTCGAACGACGGCGGCGCGAACGTCTCGGTCGATGGCGGGAAGGTGTGGACGGATGAAGACATGGCGACGGCGCAGTTCTATCACGTCATCGCCACCAACGACTTCCCCTATCAGGTGTGCGGCGCGCAGCAGGACAACTCGACGGTGTGCATCAAGAGCCGAGCCGAGGGGAGCATCGACACGCGCGACTGGGACGAGGTGGGCGGCGGCGAGTCGGGGTACATCGCGGCGCGCGCCGACAGTCCGTACGTCGTCTACGCGGGGAGCTACGGCGGGCTCATCACGCGGCTCGATCGCCGCACGGGCGAGGAGCGCGACGTGAACCCGTGGCCCGACAATCCGATGGGCCACTCCGCGGAAGATCTGAAGTACCGCTTCCAGTGGACGTTCCCGATCGTGCTCTCGCCGCACAATTCGAACATCCTGTACGTCGGCTCGAACGTGCTGTTCAAGAGCACGAACGGCGGGCAGAGCTACACGGTGATCAGTCCCGATCTCACTCGGCACGATCCGAAGACGCTCGGTCCCTCGGGTGGTCCGATCACGAAGGACCAGACCTCGATCGAGTACTACGGGACGATCTTCGCGGTCGCGGAATCACCGGTGACGGCGGGCGTGATCTGGACCGGCTCGGACGACGGACTCATCTACGTCACGCGCAACGACGGCAAGACGTGGACGAACGTGACGCCGAAGGATCTCCCCGAGTGGACACGCATCTCGATCATCGAGCCGTCGCACCACGCGGCGGGGACGGCATACGTCGCCGCGAACCGGTATCAGATGGATGACGTCGCGCCGTACCTCTACAAGACGACGGATTACGGCAAGACGTGGACGCGCATCGACAACGGCATCCCGCGCGACGAGTTCACGCGCGCGATCCGTGAGGATCCGGTGAAGGCAGGGCTGTTGTTCGTCGGCAC
>DASSNR010000160.1:0-15525 GCA_035687925.1 Gemmatimonadaceae bacterium
ACCATCGAGACTGCTCCGCGGTGGTGCTGGATCATGTAGACCAGGAACAGCCTGTCGAACTCGGCGCCGCGCGCGGCGTCGAGCTCCTTCATCTGCTCATCGGTGAGCATCCCCGGCATGAGCATCTCGTGTGAGCCGCCACTCATCGGCATCTGCATCCCGCCCATCGCTTTCATCGCGGTCGAGTCCGCGGTCAACGGATCGGGCACAGGCTCCCGGCGATCGCGGAGCCACGTCTGCATCGTGCGGATCTCATCGCTTTGCGCGTTGATGATCCGCGAGCAGAGCGTCTGGATCGACGGGCTCGCGCCATGGGTCGCCGCCCAGCGCGACATCACGATCGCTTGCGCATGGTGACTGATCATCCCCGTCATGAAGTCGACGTCAGCCTGCGTGTACGGATGGCGGATGCTGTCAGCCCGCGCGCGTGCCATGGCGGCGGCTTCGCCCTGGTCCATTGCCGAGGGCGACGGCGTGCTCTGATGCATTGCGCTGCTGTGCGTGGCGCTGCTGCACGCGGTCGAGGCGAGGACGGCCAGCGCGGCGAGCAGTGCCGCGGAGCGCGTGCGGGACGGAGAGGGCGTCATGGCGAGCATGCTCCTGCAGAGGGCAGTCGAGCCGGCCATGCTCATGGTCGGCTCGACCGATGGAAAGTAGCGCAGTGTGGTGGGGTTGCAAGCGGGAGGCACGCCGCCACCGCAGCGCGGCACTTCACGCCCACACGATCGCCGCCGCCAGGCACACGGCGATCAAGAGATCGGGCACGACGGGTGTGAGGAAGAAGTACCGCATCGCGAGCACGGCGTGCGCGATGTTGAAGGCGAGGAAGAGCGCCGCGATCGACCGCACCAGCGGCCGAGCGATCGCCGGCGCACCGGCGAGCTGCCAGAAGAGGACCGCTTCCACCAGCACCACGACCGCAGCCATGAGTCCGTAGCCGTAGTAGAAGTCCCAGTAGCTCCGCGACGCGCCGGAAAAGATGAAGCGATGCGCCTTCATCGTTTCGACCACCGACGTCTCCTCCGGTCCATGCGTCGGGGCGGCCCGCACGAAGAGCATGGTGTGCGCTCCCCACTGGAGGAGTGCCACCACCGCGGCGGCACGGAGCGCAATGGTCGCGGTCATGCCGCACCTCGTGCCGCAAGATCATCGGCAGAGGGGCCGTACATGCCGGGCACGGGGACGCCGAGCAGGCGATAGTAGACGCCGAGCTGCGCGCGATGGTGGATGAGGTGGCTCATCATCACGGTGCGCAGGAGCACACGTCTGGGCCCGTGCAGCAGCACCTGGTCTCCCTGACGGAGCACCCAATCGGCGGAGAGCATCGCGAGGTCGGCCTGCGCAAGCGCGGCCTCGAGACGCGCGGTGTTCGCGTCGTGCAGCGCGAGCAGCTCGGCCGCCGTTGCGACGGAAACGCCCGGGCGGCGCGTGGCGACATCCAGGCCGTCGGTCGTGAGGATGGCGACCCCGCGCATCGGGATGTCGACGATATGGGTGGCGAGTTGGGCGAGCGTTCTCGACCGCTCGTGCGGCCGCCAGTCTCCCTGGCCATCGGGGAACCGTCCGAGCAGGCGGCGCGTGGCCACGTGTTCGGCGGCGAAATCCGGAAAGAGTAGATCCACGGCCGACAGATTCGGAGCGGATACGTTGGGACCGGAAGAAGGCGTCGTGGGCATGGATGCCTCGCGGAAGAAGGTCGGTGCCAGTAGGACTGGTTGCGCGAAGATGGCACGCATGCTTGACAAAATCAAGCAGACGCTTGATTTCTTCAATTCCTCTGCATACCGTTCCCCCATGCGCACCTATCGCCAGTATTGCGGTCTCGCCCGGGCGCTCGACCTGGTCGGGGATCGCTGGACACTGCTCATCGTCCGCGAGCTGCTGATCCTCGGACCCTCGCGCTACACGGACCTGCGCAACGGACTCCCCGGCATCGCCACGAATCTGCTCGTCGATCGCCTGCGCGAGCTGGAAGAGGCAGGGCTTGTCGAACGCGAGCAGGCTGCACCGCCCGTCGCCACCGCGCTCTTTCGCCTCACGCCGCGCGGCCAGGCACTCGAGCCGGTGATCCGGGCACTCGGCGCATGGGCCGGCCCGACGCTCGGCCGATGGGAGGCCGGCGAAGAGTTTCGGAGCCACTGGCTCGCGCTCCCGCTCGAGCTCCACCTCGTCGATCACGCGCCGACGCGTCCGCCGGTGACGATCGAGGTGCGCACAGGCGACCGACCGCTCGTCATCGAAGCGGCGGGCGGCACGGTGCACGTGCGACCAGGGAGCGCAGCGGCGCCAGATGCAACCGTCAGCGGACCGCCGGATCTCGTGCTCGCGATGCTGCTCGGGCGGACGTCGCTCGCCGCTGCGCGCAAGCACGGCGTTCACGTCGAGGGAGACACACGTGCGCTCCGACGCGTGCAGCCATCGCCACGTGCAGGCTGACGACGCCTACCCCAGCCGCAATCCCGGCACCACCGCTCCCGCCGCGAGTCCCAGCACATACAGCCACCCGAACGCCCGGTTGTGCACGAGGCACACGCGATGGTACCAGAGCGGCCAGCCCACGTATCCCGCCGGCGGCTCGCTCGGCGCGGGGCTCGACATGACGCGCACGGCGCGCAGTGCGCGCGGCGCCGCGAAGAGCACGACGAGCACGAACGGCGTGAGCGCGCCGATGATCACGCCCGCCACGACGACCACGTACATCGCGAGCACCGACGCGCGATTGAGCACGCGCGCCCACTGCTCGCCGAGCACGACGGGGAGCGTGCGCTGGTGCTTGCGCTCATCGAACTGCCGCTGGTCGATATGCTTGCCGACCAGGATCGACATCACACCGAGCCCGTAGGGAATCGACGCGAGCAGCGCGTTGCCGGAGAAGCGGCCGGCAATCACGTAGTACCCGCCCGCCACCATCAACGGCCCCCACACGATGAACGCGGCGATCTCGCCAAGCCCCAGCTCCTTGAGCGCGCGCGGCGCGGCGTCGTATGCCCAGAGCAGCAGCGCACCGATCGCGACGAGCACCACCGCCGCCCAGCCGCGGAGCGCGATGAAGTACACGCCGATCGCGACCGCGATGGTGACGAGCACCAGCAGCCCGCGCACGAGGAGCGTCGAGCTCACCGCGCCGCTCAACACCGGATGCACCGTGTAGCGGCGGCGCGGCGAGTCGTCGGTGTCGTGTCCGCGGCGCGCGCCGAAGTAATCGTTGGACAGGTTGCTGATCATGTGCAGCACGACGTAGCCGACGAGTACCAGGACGAACGGCACGGCCTCGAAGCGGCGGTCGGTGAGTGTGAGCAGCCCCGCGAGCAGCGCGGCCTGGAACGAGATGACGAGGATGACGCTCCGCGCCGAATACAGAAAGCGCGCGATCGGATCGAGGTTGACGAGATCGTCGGCCAGCGGCGGGTAGAAGCCCGTGAACGCGCGCGCCCACTCGCGGGGTCCGCGCCCGGCGGGGCGGCGGCCGGCGGGGACGGCGGGACGCTCGGTAGATGCGTGAGTCATCGGCAGTGATCGTCGGAGAGAGGTGACGGCTCGGCCGGGGACTCTGCCCCCGAGGCGCGAGCTGTGCTAGAAATATGTCGACGATCCGACGCAGTGACTTCCACACCGGAGCATCCCATGAACGAGGACGCCTTCAACATCTCCATTCGCAAATTCCTCAAACACTTCGGCGTGACGGCACAGCGCGAGATCGAGCGCGCGGTGCAGCAGGGACTGGCTAACGGCACGCTGCGCGGCACGGAGAAGGTCCCGGTGCGCGCAACGCTCGTGCTCGGCGATCTCGTGCGCGACTTCCAGATCGAAGGCGAGATCACGCTCGCGTAATCGGGGGGCGCCATGCGGCGACACGAGGAGAGGCATCGCACGGAGCGCGTCGGTTGGCTGCGCGCCGCGGTGCTCGGCGCGGACGATGGACTCATCTCGACGGCGAGTCTCGCGGTCGGCGTCGTAGCCGCCGGGGCCGGACGGAGTGCCGTGGTGCTCGCCGCGACGGCCGGGCTGGTGGCCGGCGCGATGTCGATGGCGGCGGGCGAGTACGTGTCGGTCAGCTCGCAGGCCGACACCGAGCGCGCCGATCTCACCCGCGAGCGACAGGAGCTCGCGCGCGACCCCGAGGCCGAGCACGCCGAGCTTGCCGGCATCTACGTGCAGCGCGGACTCACGCCGACACTCGCGGGCGAGGTCGCGCGGCAGCTCATGGCGAAGGACGCGCTCGCCGTCCATGCGCGCGAGGAGCTGGGGCTCTCCGAGGTGACGGCCGCGCGGCCGCTGCAGGCGGCGATCGCCTCGGCCCTCTCGTTCGCGACGGGCGCGGTGGTGCCAGTGCTGCTCAGTGCGCTGGCGCCGATGCCCGTGTTGTCCATCGCCCTGATCGTCGCCACGCTCGTGCTGCTCGCCGTGCTGGGCGCGATCGCCGCGCGGCTGGGCGGCGCGTCCATCACCCGCGGCACGGTGCGCGTGGCATTCTGGGGCGCGCTGGCCATGGCGATCACGGCACTCGTCGGGCGCCTCTTCGGCACGACGGCGTGATCGGCTTCATGCGCGGTGACCGATCGTCACGCAGTAGCACATCCGTCATCGCCGAGATGTCGAGCGACTGGCGAAGCGCCGCACTGTTTGGCATCGTGGGCATCGTGCGGGACACACGGCACTTCCATCTCCTGCGAGCATCGCGTGCGTCGATGACGTCGGATCCATCGCATCCCTCCTGCCACTCGGCAATGTGGATCCGATCGCTCCGCGCACTCATGGCCATCGGCGCGCTCGCGACGCTCCTCGTCGGCGCGTCGGCATGCGCGTCCCATCACGTGCCGCAAAGCTCCGGAGTGACCGCCGATGACTCGACGGCCTTTCTCTTCTCGTACTTCCGGCGCAACGGGGAGGACGGCGTCCATCTCGCGTACAGCCACGACGGCATCACCTGGCTCCCGCTGAACCACGGGCGCGCGTTCGTCACGCCGGAGATCACGGGCGACGGGATCGGCTGGCAGGAGTGGGACACGAAGGCCGCGCTCATGCGCGATCCGTGCATCCTGCTCGGCCCCGACGGGATGTTCCACATGGTGTGGACCATCGCGTGGACCGACCACGGCATCGGGATCGCGCACTCGCCCGATCTCATCCACTGGTCGAAGCAGGAGCGCATCGGCGTGATGGACGACGAGCCGAACGCGCTCCAGGCGTGGGCGCCGGAGCTGTTCTACGATGATGCCACGCAGCAGTACATGATCTTCTGGGCGACGGCGATCCCGGGGCGCTTCCCCGCATCGGATTCCGTGGGACAGAAGACGTCGCGCGGGCGCGCGTCGCAGCGGCTCTACTACGTGACGACGACGGACTTCAAGACGTACTCGCCGACGAAGCTGCTCTACGATGGCGGCTTCGCGGCCATCGACGGCACGATCGCGGAGAAGGGTGACACGTACTTTCTCGTGATGAAGGACGAGACGTTCTATCCGCCGCACCGCTACCTGCGCGTCGCGTCGAGCAAGCACGCGACCGGCCCGTACGGCCCCGCGTCGCCGCCCTTCACCGAGAAGGACACCGAAGGCCCATCGATCCTGCACGTGGGCGACTGGTGGTACGTCTACTACGACGAGTACACGCGCGGCCGCTACGGCGCCGTGCGCACGCACGACTTCGTGCACTGGGAGAAGTTCACCGATTCGCTCCACGCACCGCACGGCATGCGACACGGCTCGGCGTTCCGTGTGCCGGAGTCGGTGCTGGACAAACTGCTCACGCTCGACTCGACGCAGGTGGGGACGCGATGATGCGCGTCGCCCGATTCCCTGCACTCGCCACGTCAATCGCACCGAACCGAACGTCATACCAACATGCCCAAGTGGACACGACGCGATCTGTTCAAGACCGGGCTGGGGATCGCCGCCAGCACCGTACTCACCCCGTCCCTCGCTGACGCGCTCGAGAGCACAGCCGCCGTTGCCATGACCCGTCACGACACGCCCCCTGCGAATTCCCCGCGCGAGCGGCTCCTCCTGGACGCCGACTGGAAGTTCCATCTGGGCGACGCCGATGATGTCGCCCGCGACTTCGGCTTCGGCGGCAACGAGGCGTTCGCGAAAGCCGGCGCGCTCTTTCCCGGCGTGTCCCGTGCGAACTTCGACGATGCGTCGTGGCGCTCGGTGACGGTGCCGCACGACTGGGCGGTCGAGCTGCCGTTCGTCAACGAGCATCGCCTGCTCGGACACGGCTACAAGCCGCTCGGCCGTGAGCATCCCGATACGAGCATCGGCTGGTACCGGCGCGTATTCCAGCTCCCCGCGACCGACGCGGGGAAGCGCATCTCGATCGAGTTCGACGGCGTGTACCGCGATGCGATGGTCACGCTCAACGGACAGTATCTCGGCCGGAACATGAGCGGCTACGCGCCCTTCTCCTACGATGCCACCACGGTCGCCAACTTCGGCGGGCCCAACGTGCTCGTGGTGCGCGTGGATGCCACGGAGTACGAAGGGTGGTTCTACGAGGGCGCAGGGATCTATCGTCACGTCTGGCTCGTCAAGACGAACCCGGTGCACGTGCCGCAGTGGGGCGTGTTCGTCCGCTCGGAACCGGTGCTGCGCAACGGCGCCGCCGACACGGCTGCGCTCACCATCGAAACGGAGATCGACAACCACACCGATGCGGCGACCACGTGTCGCGTGGTCACGGAGGTGCGCGACGCGTCGGGGCACATCGTCGCCACCACGCGCTCGTCGCCGGCGCGCGTGGAGCCCGACATCCGATCGGTCGTCACGCAGCACACATCGGTGGACAAGCCCGCGCTCTGGTCCATCGAGCATCCGCAGCTCTACACGCTCGTCACCACCGTCGTGAACCACGCGGGTGACGTGCTCGACCGGTGCGAGACGCCGTTCGGTATTCGCGGCATCCACTTCGATCCCGATCGCGGCTTCTTTCTCAACGGCACGCACGTGGAGCTGAAGGGGACGTGCAACCACCAGGACCACGCGGGCGTCGGCTCGGCGCTCCCGGACCGCTTGCAGGCGTACCGGATCGAGAAGCTCAAGGCGATGGGCGCCAATGCTTACCGCACGTCGCACAACCCGCCTACGCCCGAGCTGCTCGATGCGTGCGATCGGCTGGGGATGCTCGTGCTCGACGAAGCGCGCATGTTCTCCGCCGAGCCGGAGGGATTGAGCCAGCTGGAGCGCATGATCCGGCGCGACCGCAACCATCCGAGCATCTTCGCGTGGTCCATCGCCAACGAAGAGGGACGCGTGCAGGGGACCGACGTCGGGAAGCGGATCGGACACGAGATGCGGCGGCTCGCGCACCGACTCGATCCCTCGCGTCCCGTCACCGCCGCCATGAACTTCGCCTACGGGTCGGGCCTCACGTTCTCACTCGACGTGCAGGGGATCAACTATGAGGAGGGCGACATCGACGCGCTCCATCGCAACTTCCCCAAACTCCCGATCATGGGGACGGAGACGGCGAGCTCCCTCGCGACGCGCGGCATCTACGCGAACGACGCCGAGCGCGGCTACATGAGCGCGTACGACGTGAACCACCCGAAGTGGGGCGCGACCGCCGAGGAATGGTGGAACTTCGTCGTGGCGCGTCCGTGGTTCGCCGGCGGCTTCGCGTGGACCGGTTTCGACTATCGTGGCGAGCCGACGCCGTACGAGTGGCCGTGCATCAGCTCGCACTTCGGGATCATGGACACGTGCGGCTTCCCGAAGGACACCTACTACTACTATCAAGCGTGGTGGGGCGACCAGCCGGTGCTGCACCTCTTCCCGCACTGGAACTGGTCGGACAGCGAATCGCGCGACATCGATGTCTGGGTGCACAGCAACCTGGACCGCGTCGAGCTGTTCCTGAACGGGAAGAGCCTCGGCGCGCAGGACGTCGAGCCGAACAAGCACCTCTCGTGGAAGGTCCGGTATGCGCCCGGCACGATCGAAGCGCGCGGATACCGGAAAGGCGCGCTCGTACTCTCCACGCAGCGTGAGACGGCCGGTCCTGCCACGCGCGTGATCGTGCGCGCGGACCGTTCGACCATCCGGGCCGATGGCGAGGATGTCGTCGTGTTCGACGCACACGCCGTGGATGCGCAGGGACGATTCGTGCCGACGGCGGACGCGGAGCTCACCTTCGCTGTGAGCGGAAGCGGCGCGCTCATCGGCGTCGGCAACGGCGATCCGAGCAGCCACGAAGCGGACAAGGCCGACCGGCGGCGACTGTTCAATGGGCGGTGCGTGGCGATCGTCCAGGCGTCGTCCACTGCCGGACGGATTCGCATCGACGCGTCGTCACCGGGGCTCGAGAGCGGAGCCGCGGAAGTGACGTGCGAGTCGTCCACGCCGCGGCCGAGGGCCTAGCGTCACGCCGAGCATCCTCGATTTACTGAGTACCGTCGATTCACCCGAGCATCCTCGATCCATCATCCGATCACGTTCATGTCCTCCGTCTTCCGTGTCGTCCCCGCTCTCGTTCTGTTGTGCACGAGCACGTCGTGCCGCCAGGCCGAGTCCGCGCAGACGGTCATCGCGAATCCGCGCTGGGAGGTGCAGTACGCGGACTCGAGCGCGCTCTTCATCGGGCTCTTTGCTGTCGACTCGAACGTCGTGTGGGCCGCGGGGAGCGGCGGGCGCGTCGCGCGCACCATCGATGGCGGCACGACGTGGACGGTGCGCGTCGTCCCCGGTGCCGACAGTCTCCAGTTCCGCGACGTGCAGGGGTTCTCGGCGAACGATGCCGTGGTGCTCTCGATCGGCAACGGCCCGAGCTCGCGCATCTATCGCACAAGCGATGGCGGCAAAACGTGGACGCTCGCGTTTCGCAACGAGGATCCCAAGGCGTTCTTCGATTGTCTCGCGTTCTGGGATCGCGAGCGTGGCTTCGCGTTCAGCGACAGTCATGACGGCGAGTTCACACTGATTCGCACGGATGATGGCGGCCGCACGTGGCAACGCATCGATCCCTCGAAGGTGCCGGATGCGCGGCCCGGTGAAGGTGCGTTCGCGGCGTCGGGCACCTGCACGGTCGCGCGGCCGGGCGGGCTCGGGTGGTTCGGCACCGGCGCCTCGGGCGTCGACACACGCGTCGTCCGCACGACTGACTACGGTGCGACGTGGCATGACGTGAAGACACCGATCGCGAGCCGCAGCACGGGCGAGGGGATCGCCTCGCTCACGTTCCTCGACGATCGCCACGGCATGGCATTCGGCAACCGGTTGGCCGGACCCGACTCCACCTACGCGAACGTCGCGCGCACCACGGACGGCGGCGCGACGTGGACGCTCACGCGCTCGCAGGCGCTGGGCGGTGTGGTGTACGGCGGGAGCTACGTGCCCGGCGCGGCAACGCCGACGCTCGTCGTGGTCGGTCCCTCGGGCTCGGCGTACTCCACGGACGACGGCGACAGCTGGACGCGCATCGACAGCACGAACACATGGACGGTCATGTTCATCTCGCCGACGGCGGGGTGGTCGGCGGGACGCGGGCACATCAGCCGGTTCCGGCACGGCGCGCAGTGACAGCAGCATCGAGGTCGGTGTAGCGAACTGAACTACGCGGCGCGGTGTGTGCCTGCGCATCGCGGACGCCATGCGAGAGGGGAGCTTCTCATGGACACCTTGCTGCACGACGTTCGATATGCGCTGCGTCAATTACGCGTGCGCCCGCGCTTCACAATCGCCGCGCTCGTCACGCTCGCGCTGGGCATCGGCGTCAACACCGCGGTGTTCAGTCTCGCGAATTGGGTCGTCCTGCGCCCGGTGCCCGGGGTGCGGGATCCGGGGCGACTGGTGGTCGTGCAGTTCGTCGACGAGACGCATCGCTTCCCGCGGAGCACTTCCTATCCCAACCTCGCCGACCTCGGTGCCCGCGTCGATGCGCTCTCCGGGTTGGCGGGCCACACGACCGCACGGCCGGTCGCCGTGCAGGCTGATGGCGCCGACGCGCAGTACCTGTACGCGACGTTCACGTCGGCCAACTACTTCGATGTGCTTGGGCTTCGGCTTGCCGCGGGGCGAGCGTTCACACACGATGACGAAGCCGCGGCGCGCCAGGCGCCCGTCGCCATCATCAGCAACCGGTTCTGGCGGACGCAATTCGGCGGCGATCCCAGTGTGGTGGGCCGCTCACTCACCGTGGATGGATGGCGCACGAGAATCATCGGCGTGGCGCCCGCGGGCTTCCGCGGCACCGAACGGCTCGACGACATCGACCTCTGGATGCCGGGTACGTCGGCGGCCCTCACGGGGTGGACGCCGGGCCGCGCTCCGTCCGGCGGAGGGCGCTCCCCGTCGCCACTCGAATCCCGAACGGACAACGTGTTCGACGCGCTCGTCGGCCGCCTCGCGCCGCACGCCACACTCGTGCGCGCGCAGGCACAACTCCGAACGGCGACGGCAGCTCTGGTGACCGCGTACCCGAAGGAAAATTGCTGCTGGCGCTCGCCCACGGTGTACCAGGGGATCGGCATTCCGACACAGACACGCGCCGCGGTGCGCCGCGCGATGCTCCTCCTCGCCGGCATCGCCGCGATCGTGCTGATCATCGCCTGTGCGAACGTCGCGAATCTGTTCCTCTTTCGCGGCATGGGACGCCGCACGGAGCTGGCGGTGCGGCAAGCACTCGGTGCGCCACTCGGCCGCCTCGTGCGGTCGCAACTCATCGAATCGCTCGTGGTGTCCACGATCGCTGCGGTGCCTGCGGTGCTGCTGGGCGTCTGGCTCAAGGAGCTCTTTCATGGAAACGTGATGCCGGGGCTCGGCGCGATCGAGCAGATCCATCTCGATTGGCGCGTGCTCGCGTTCGCGGGCGCGACCGCACTGGTCACCGGCATCGTCGCGGGACTCGCGCCGGCGATCGCGACGCTGCACGCGAACACGGCCGCGAGTCTTCGTGGCGGCGCACCCGGCGTGTCGCGCCGCACCGGCGGCCTGCGCGCCGTGCTCACGAGCTGCCAGCTCGCGCTCGCGCTCTCCATGCTCGTCGTCACGTTCCTCCTGGTCGGCACCGTGCGCAACCTGCGCGCGGTGAACGTGGGGTTCGACGCGGACAGCGTGATGACGTTCGTCATGAACCCCACGCTCTCCGGTTCCTCACCCGATGCGGCGCTCGAGATACTCCAGCGATCGCTCCAACGCGTCCGCACCATCCCCGGCGTGGAGGCTGCAGCCCTTGGCCCCGTCGCGCCGTTCATGAACACGATTACCGGTCGGGCGAAAGTGGGAGAGGCGCCCGTCAGCGACTCCGGCATCCCGGCGACGTCCGCATGGGTGTCGACCGACTACTTCAAGACGCTGGGCATCCCGCTGCTCGCGGGCCGGCCGTTCGATGAGAGCGAGATGTTCTGGTCGCTCGGGAGGCGCACGCATGCGGAAGCCATCCTGTCGACGACGCTCGCGCACCGACTGTTCGGCAACGTCAATCCAATCGGACGCACCGTCGCCACCGCGTTGCCCGGTCCGCCGGCGGAAGTGATCGGTCTCGTGGACGACAGCCGCTGGAGCTCGCTCGTGAACGACGGCGGTGGACCGATGCAGTACTACCCGGTCCCCAACATCATCGCGACGACCGGCGCGACGTTCCTCGTGCGCTCATCGCTCCCGCCGGGCGCGCTCCGCACCGCGGTGCAGCGCGCCGTGGCCGATGTCGCGCCATCCATCCCGCTGTACGACATCAAGTCGCTCCGCCAGCGCATCGACGCCACCGTTTCCGAGCAGCGCCTCCTCGCCCGACTCCTGAGCGCCTTCACACTCCTGGCCGTTGCGCTGGCCGTCGTCGGCCTGTACGCCGTGATCGCCTTCTCCGTGGCCGAGCGCACGAGGGAGCTCGGCATCCGCATCGCGCTCGGGGCGCGGTCGGAGCAGATCGTTCGCATGGTCGTTCGTCGCGGTGCGTGGCTTGGCGCCATTGGCATTGCGATCGGCATTGGCGGCGCCGTCGTGCTATCGCGCGTCGTCGCCAGTCAGCTCTTCGGCGTCAGCGCGCTCGACCCCGTGGTCTACCTACTGGCGGCCGCGCTCCTCTTCGCGCTCGTGCTGCTCGCGAGCATCATCCCGGCCCGACATGCAACGCGAGTAGACCCCGTGATCGCGCTGCGGGCGGAGTAGGAGAGCAGTGTCATCCCGAGCGCGAACATTGTCATCCCGAGCGCGAACATTGTCATCCCGAGCGCAGCGAGGGATCTCGCTGGCCGAACGAGATCCCTCGCTGCGCTCGGGATGACAAGCGTCTGCTCGGGATGACAAGCGTCTGCTCGGGATGACGATGCTGACGCTCGGGATGACGCGCCTGGCACTCCCCTTGCCCTGTCGCCCGCAACTCGAACCGTGAGGTGGTCATGCGGCCGCTGGGCATCATCGGCATCATCCTCATCGTTGCGGGCGCGGTCGTCCTCGTGCTGCGCGGCATTCACTACACGAAGGACCGCGACTCGGTGAAGGTCGGCCCGCTCGAGGTCGCGGCGGAGCACAGGGGATTCATTCCGCCGGTCGCGGGCGCGATTGCAGTGGTAGCGGGGATCGTGCTGGTCGCCGTCGGATATCGGAAGACTTGAGGCGCGAGCCACGCTGCGCGGATGCCGAACGGGGAGCGTCCTTCGACGCTCCCCGTTGGTCATGCTCACGCCATCGCGCGTAGCGACAACACGGGCTACGCGTTCCGATTCAGACACTCGTCGAACTTCGGGTTGTTCTGCTCGCGATCCGGAATCGGGATGTTCACCGCGTCGCCGTACGCTCCGCCCTTCGGGTACGGACCGCTCGGGAACACGTCTGCCTGATCCCGACCGTACTGCCGGACGAGGCGGCGCAGGTCGTTCAGGCGCTCACCGCGGGCGAACTGCCAGAACGCCTTCTCGCGGAAGAAGAGGGAAACGGCGGCGGTATCACTGGCCGGCGTCGCCAGCGGAGGCATTGCCGCCGGCTGGAACGTGCCAAGCGCGGGTGGATTGGCGCGGAGGTTGTTGAGGATGGACTGCGATGGAGAGACCATCAGCACATGCTCCGACAGCGAGGATCAGCAACGACCCACAGCTCCCACGCGGCGTGCACACGTCGTGTACACGCCGTCAGCACGGCACGCTTCGCGTGCGCATGGGAGGGCGCTCACGCGAGTTCTCGCGTGAGCGAGTGGCTGCATTGTGAGCACGAGCCCGCTTCTGAACTACAGATTTGCCGTGAAGCGCTGCGCATCTGTCGTGAACCGCGCGTGTGCCGCGGTGAAATCCGAGCGATCCACGCCGCCTGTGGGCGGACGTCGCTAGAGCGCGCGCGTGGGCACAATGCAAACGAGGCGGGCCGCTCAGACTGAGCGGCCCGCCTCGGAGATCACGCACACATCGCATTGCCGATCGCCGCGCACGCGGCGATCGAGTGTCACGCCCTCACCACTGGTGCTTGTACTCCGCCCCCTCGTAGTGATCGCCCAGCAGGTGCGTGGCGAAGTACTCCTCCATCATCCGGTTGGTGTATGGCTGCATGTCCCCATATCCGTGCGGCTTGCCCGGCAAGATCATGAAGTCGAACCGCTTGTTCGCTTTGATGAGCGCGTCCACCAGCCGGATCGTGTTCCCGGGATGCACGTTGTTGTCCATGTCGCCCGTCTCCAGGAGCAGATCGCCCTTCAGATTCTTCGCGAGCTCGATGTTCGTCGGCACGTGGATGTCGAAGCGGATGCTGTCGCGCGCTGTCGTGTCGGTTGCTCCGTACAGGGGAGCGCTGCTCGCACCACGCCGCCCCGCACGTGTGCGACCGCGCGCGCTATCCGCGCCGTTCTCCACGATCATCTTCAACCCGTAGTTCCACTCGCTCCAGTTCTGGTTGTAGATGTTGTTGTCGTGGTTGCCCGACTCCGAGACACCGACCTTGAAGAAGTCGTTGTACGGCGGCTCGAGCATCGCCGCCGCCGTCAGGAATCCGCCACCCGAGTGGCCGTAGATCCCCACGCGGTTGATGTCGATCCACGGATAGCGTGCCGCCAGCTCCTCGATCCCCGCCTTCTTGTCCGCGAGCGCGTAGTCGCGCGCGTTGCCGTAGCCGTACCGGTGATAGGCCACCGAGCGCAGCGGGCTCCCGCCGCGGTTCCCGATCTGGATGACGATGAAGCCGAGTTGCGCGAGCTCCTGCTCGCCGGCATCGCCGCGGAAGGTGGTGTTCACCGATTCCGTCTGCGGGCCGGGATAGACGTGGGCGATGATCGGATACGTCTTCGTGGAATCGAAGTCGAACGGCTTCCACATGTTGCCGTAGATGTCGGTCACGCCATCGGCGGCCTTCACCACGAACGGCGTCGGCGGCTTCCATCCGCGCTGCTCGAGCCCCGAGATGTCCATCGTCTCGAGCGGCATGACGACGTGCCCCGTGCGCGCATCGCGGAGGACCGAGCGCGGGACGTAGTCCACGCGCGAGTACGTGTCGACCATGTAGCGCTTGCTCGGCGAGAGCGTCTCGTCGTGGTTGTACGTGCCGGAGTCCAGCAGCATGAAGCCCGAGCCATCGCCGTTCACGCGATAGAGATGCTGAAAGTACGGATTCTCGCCGGGCTCGCGTCCCATTCCTGTGAGCCACACCGCGCCGCCGAGTGTGTCGACCTGAACGATCCGGTCAGCGTGCCACGCGCCGGTCGTCAACGGACGCTTGAGCTTCCCGTCGATGCTGTAGAGGTAGTACTGCCCCCACCCCGAGCGCTCCGACCACCAGATCATGTCGCCGCCGCGGCGCACGTACCGCACCGGCTGCGGATCGATGGAGGCGCGATCCACGCTCTCCGAGATGAGTGGGGTGATCGCGCCTGACGCGAGGTCCACCTCGATCAGCTCGGCGTCGCGTTGCAACCGATCGCGACGCACGAGACGCAGCTTGTCGTGTCCCGTGGTCCAGTGCACGTCCATGAGCCGCTGGTCCTGCCACTTCGCGACGTTCACCGGCGTGAGCCCCTTGTCGCCGCGCTCGTACACGTACAGCTCTTCCTGCGGCACGTTCGGCTCGCCGGGCATCGCGTACTTGTACGCGGTCATCGTTGGGCGCGGCTTGGCCAGCACGTTCACGAGGTAGAGGTCGTTCACCTTGCGCGAATCACGGCGGGTGACCGCGAAGGCGCGCGAGTCGGGGGACCAGATGACGTTCGCTCGCACGCGTGGATCGCGGGCACGCGCCCGGTCGCGGCGCTGCTGGCTCTCGCTCTCGAGCTGCAGCCACGTCGTGTCGCGGAAGCCGAAGCTGTGGTCCTTCACGCCGTCCGTCGTGATCTGGAGAGTGTCCGGCTTCCCGACCTCGACCAGATACAGATTGTGCTCCTTGGCGAAGACGAACGCCGAGCTGTCGGGGGAGAAGTTGCGGAAGTCGCGCTCCTGCCGCCCGAACTGCCCGCCGCCCCCGCGTCCTCCCTCGTCGGTCGCCTCGCGCTCTTCATCCGGCAGCACCGAATCGGGGTCCATGTGGCCGATGCTCGTGAGCGACTCGCTCGAGAGATTCCACGAGTAGCGCACGGAGTCCACGGTGAAGTGGAACGCCTTGTGGTCCCTGGTGAAAGCGA
>DASSNR010000171.1:0-14732 GCA_035687925.1 Gemmatimonadaceae bacterium
GCTCTCGCCGCCGTCCATGCTCACGGTCGCACCGCCATCGTTCCCCTCGATCATGCGATCGGGGTCGTGCGGGTCCACCCACAGGATGTGATCGTCGCCGTGCGGGGCGTGGATGCGCGAGAAGGTCTTGCCGCCATCGACCGAGCGCCACGTGCCGAGGTTGAGCACGTAGACGGTGTTCGGATCTACGGGATCGGCCGTGATGCCCGAGAAGTACCACGGGCGCACCATGAACTTCTGATCGGCGTTCACGCGCTTCCATGTGGCGCCCGCATCATCGGAGCGGAAGATGCCGCCGGTGCTGTCGGCCGCCTCTATACTCGCGTAGAGTCGTGACGGCTCGGACGGGGAGATCGCGATCCCGATGCGGCCGATGAGCGCTTTGGGCATCCCCTCGTTGTGTGTCAGCTCGGTCCACGTGTCGCCGCCATCGGTGCTCTTGAAGAGCCCGCTGTGTCCACCGCCCGCGGAGAAGCCCCAGGGGTAGCGCTCGAACTTCCACATGGCGGCGTAAAGGATGCGCGGATTCACGGGATCGAGCGCAAGGTCGATGGCCGCGGTGCTGTCGTCGATGAAGAGGACGCGCTGCCAGCTACGGCCGCCGTCGCGCGAGCGGTAGACGCCGCGCACCGGGTTGGATCCGAAGGCGTGCCCGGTCGCGGCGGCGTAGACGACATCCGGATTCGACGGATCGACGCGGATCGCCGAGATGTGGCGCGCGTCATCGAGCCCGAGATGCTCCCACGTCTCGCCGCCGTCGGTCGAGCGCGACATGCCGTTGCCGTACGTGAGGTCCTCGCGGAAGTCCGCTTCGCCGCCTCCCACGTAGATGACGTTCGGATCGGATGGTGCGACGGCGATCGCGCCTACCGATGCGATGTCCGAGTGCTCGTCCGTGATGTTGCGCCAGCTCTGCCCCGCGTTCGTGGTCTTCCACACGCCGCCATCGACCGCGCCGAAGTAGAAGACGAGCGGCTTGGACGGATCGCCCGCGACGGCGGCGACGCGGCCGCCGCGGAACGGCCCGACGAGGCGCCAGTGCAGCGCACGCAGCGCGGGGTCGGATGCAAGGTGCGCCACCGAATCGGCGGGCGTGCGCGCCGAGGCGCGGCGCGATTGCCGCGCAACGGGCTTCTGCGCGAGAAGCGGCGCGCCGGCGCACACGAGCGCACCAACGAAGGACACGAAGCGAAGCGAACGAGCGGGACGCATGCGTCATCTCCAGGGAAGAACGATGGCCGGCGCCCGATGCCGCGCGAGTGCGGTGCGCGTGCTCTCTCCGACGTCGCCCGCCACAAGGTACCGAACGATTCGCGCGACGGCCACGTGCGAACGGTCGCGCGCACTGGCTCGCTTTACGCATTCGTGGGGCTCGCTTTGGTGATCTGTCGCACATTATGTTGTGGAACCTTTGCCCGATGAGGCTGATCCATATCCGTCGCACGCTGCAGCGCTGATCCCGACTGGCTCAGACATTCCTCCCACGGAGGAGTCTCCTGATGGCGACCGAGGCAACGCTGGTGCTCGATGCGATTCCGGACGGAGTCATTGTGTTCGGGTCGGATTGGCGGGTGTTGCTCGTGAATCGCACTGCGGAAATGCTGCTCGGCCTTCCGCGCGATGAGATGGAGGGGAAGACGCTCGGCCGCGACCTCGTGTACCTCGATGAGGCGCGGCTCGCCGTGTACCGCGACGTCATGGAGAATCGCGAGCCGCGCGCGATGCCCGGCGTCGAGCTGGGTGGCCCGGGTGCCGGTGCGCGCATCTTCGATGGACATGTGTACCCGGCGCCGTCGGGGGGCATCGTCGTCGTCTTCCGCGACATGACCGGGCGCGCGCGCGCGGAGGCCGGCCTCCGCGAGCAGACCGCATCGCTCGCGCAGCGACTCGCGGCCGCCGAAGCGGAACAGCGTGCGGCCGAAGTCGATTCGGCGGGAGAGCGCCAGCTGCTCGCAACGCTGAGCCACGAGATGCGCACGCCGCTCAACGCCATCCTCGGATATGCCGAGCTGCTCGAGCTCCATCTGGCCGGTCCGCTCACCGAGGAGCAGCGCACGCACATCGAGCGCGTGCGCATCAGTGCTCGGCATCTGCTCGACCTGGTGAACGCGGTGCTCGACCTCGCGAAGGTCGAAGCGGGGCAGGTCACGACGGAGCGCGGGCACGGGATGGCGGCGGACGCGATCCACGTCGCACTCGCGCTCGTCCATCCCCAGATCGTCGCGCGCGGGGTCACGATCGTCGATCGCTCGCAGGGCCACGCGCCGGTGCCGTACGTGGGCGACGTCATTCGCGTGCGGCAGATCCTCGTGAATCTCCTCGGAAACGCCGCCAAGTTCGTTCATCCCGGTGGGCGCATCGAGGTGAGCTGCCGCGTCGCGGAGCATCCGGATCCCGATGTCCGCCTCGCAGGCGCGGGGCCGTGGGCGTGCATGCGCGTGGAGGACTCGGGGATTGGCATTCCGCCCGAAGATACCGAGCGCATCTTCGAGCCGTTCGTGCAGCTGCAGACGGGGCGCGCACACAACGGCGAAGGTGTCGGGCTCGGGCTCGCGATCTGTCGTCGACTGGCGCGCCTCATGAGCGGGGATGTTTCCGTGCGCAGCCGACCCGGCGAGGGCTCGATCTTCAGTCTCTGGCTGCCGAGCCCACGAGCGCCCTCCATGCCGGGCCCGGAGCCGTTACCGGCGTAGAATTCGCGTCATGGGGAGCCGTGCGACGACCCCATCACGGACTCCCGACCATCCGGTCCTCGGGGGTGCGCCTTGTGACCGGCACGAATCGCTGGTGGCAGCGTGCGGCCAGCTATCAGCTCTGTCCGCTGTCCCGATGAGGGTGCTGCACCTCGAGGGCGTCACCTGGCGGTCGACCCTTCCCATCGCCGCCGCGCTCGTGCTCGGCGCGGGAACGCTGATCCTCGTCTGGCTCACCGCGGAAGCGATCGGCCTCCTCATTCTCGCCATCACGCTCGCCGAAGCACTGGCTCCGATCGCCGATTGGCTCGATCGGTACATGCCGCGCTGGGTGGCCATCGTCGTCGTCTACCTCGTGCTCTTCGCGCTACTCGGCGCGATCGGGTGGATCGTCATCCCGGCGCTCGTTGCACAGGCGCGGGCGCTCATCGCGCTCGTCCCGACGATGATCGACAAGTTTCACGGCTTCGTCAGTCGCTGGGATCGTCTGATCGGCGGGCACCTCGAGGAGACGCTGCCGGGTTGGGTGAGCGGCGCGACCGGTTTCGTCGTACAGCTGCCGCTGCGAGTGCTGCAATGGGTCATCGATCTCGCGATCATCGTCTTCCTCTCCATCTACTGGCTGTTCGGATCGCCGTCGATCACGCGCTTCGCGCTCTCGCTCCTCCCCGAGCCGCGGCGCGCACGAGCGGGGCGCGTGCTCCACGACATGGGGCGCTCCATGGGCGGCTACGTGCGCGGTACGGTGATCGACGCCGCGATCATGGGCGCGTTCGCCTGGCTCGGTCTCTTTCTGATCGGTGTCCACTATCCCGTCGTGCTGGGTGTGCTCACGATGTGCGGCGAGCTGATTCCGATCATCGGGCCGGTAACCGTCGGTGTCCTCGTCGTCCTCGTGGCGCTCTTTCAGTCGTTCACGAAGGCGGTGTTCGCGGCGATCCTCTACACGGTGCTCGTGCAGCTCGAGGCCCACCTTCTGGCGCCGAACGTCATGGAGACGCAGACCGACGTGCCGCAGACGCTCGTCATCTTCGCGATCGCGGCCGGCGGTGCGCTGGGCGGCTTTCTGGGCGTGCTCGTCTCGATCCCGGTAGCCGCGGCGTTGCGCGTGTTCGTGCTGGAGGTGGTCGCACCGGCCGAGCGTCGCGGCGTGGGCGCCCCGCAGCCCGCGGACAGCGAGGCGCCGCCCCACGACGGGACGGGTGCGCCGGTGTCGTGATTGCCGTGCCGTGCGCTCAGCGGATATTATTGCGAGCGCGCGGGTCGATTGCCGCGCACATCCCGAGCGCGCGCCATCCGAGCGCTCCGCTGCGGTTCTGCCTCTCAACCTGGCGATGATCAACTCATGAAAGTCTATCTCAACGGCGATTACGTCGAGCGCGAGCGTGCTTCGATCTCCGTAGACGATCGCGGCTTCATCTTCGGTGACGGTGTGTACGAGGTGACGCGGGCCATCCGCGGGCGGCTGTTCGAGGGCGAGCGCCACATCCGGCGGCTCGAGCGCGGCCTCAAGGGACTCGGCATCACCCCGCCCGCCGAAGTACAGGATCACCGGCTGATCTCGATCTCGGAGTGCCTGCTGCGCGACAACGGTCTCACGAACGGCGAAGCGCTCGTCTACCTGCAGATCACGCGCGGCGCAGCACCGCGCACGCACGCCTTTCCGCCGGCGGACACGCCGCCGACCGTCTACCTGAGCGCGGGCCCCTTCACGCCGCCGCACGCGCTTCGCGAGCGCGGCGCGACGGCGATCACCGTGCCCGATGTGCGCTGGTCGCGGTGCGATCTCAAGACCGTGAACCTGCTTCCCAACACCATGGCCAAGCAGCAGGCGGTGGAGGCGGGGGTCGATGAGGCGATCTTCGTCCGCGACAGCGCGGTGACCGAGGGCGCGAGCACGAACGTGTTCGCCGTCTTCGATGGCGTCGTGCGCACGTATCCGGAGAGCAACTACATCCTGGGCGGGATCACACGCGACGTCGTGCTGGAGCTCGCGGCCGAGTGCGGCGTTCCGGTGAGCGCGACGCCGATCTTCGTGAGCGACATCGCGCACGTGGACGAGCTCTTCCTCACGAGCACGACGAACGATGTGATGCCGGTGGTCACGGTCGACGGACGCGCGGTCGGGAGCGGGAAGCCCGGTCCGGTCGCCCAGCGCCTGTACGCCGCCATGGCCGAGCGCCTGGGGCGCGTCGGCAAGTAGGCGACGACGCGGTCGCGGACGTCGTCAGAGCAGTGCGCCGACGTCCGCGACCGAGCCGATGATCCAATCGGGGTGCACGCCGCTTCGGCGGAGCGTGTCCTCCCGATACTTCCCGGTACGCACCAGCGCGCCGCGCATCCCGGCCGACTGTGCCCCCGCGACATCGACCTCAATGTCGTCGCCCACGACAGCGATGCGCGATCGATCCGACGTCACGACCGCGAGCGACGCTGCGGCGAGCGCGAAGAAGTCGACGCTCGGCTTCCCGACCACGACCGCCTGCTGGCCGCTCGCGTACTCGAGCGCGGTGACGAATGGGCCCGCGTCGAGCGTGAGACCATCCGGCGTGAGCCAGTAGCGGTTCTTCTGCAGCGCCACGAGTGTGGCGCCGTTCATCAGCTGACGGAACGCGCGGTCGAGCGTAGCGAAATCCCATGCGCGTCCGAGATCACCGACCACCACGGCCTGGGGATCGACATCGGTCTGCTGAAACGTGGTGAAGTCGTCGCGCGCACCCTCGGGCAGGTAGAGTGCGACGCGCTCGATGTACTGCGCGTCGAGCCAGCGTGCGGCGGCCAGCGAGGGCGTGAAGATCTCCTCCGTCTCGATGGGGAATCCCATCTGCGCGAGTCGTGCGGCGAGTGCGCGCCGCGAGAGGCGCGTCGTATTCGTGAGATACCGGCGCGGGACGTCGCGCGCCGCGAGCGCGCGGATGGCGTCGACGGCGCCGGGAAGGGGTGCGTCGCCGACGTAGAGGGTGCCGTCGAGATCGAGGAGCAGGGCGTCGACTGGCATGCGGTGTTCAGTGCGTCATTCGTCGCGAGGCTCCCGATACTCCGCTAGATCGCGCATGCTGGACGGCGGCTGCCCGGGTGACCGCCGCGTCACGCTGAAGCTGCCATCCGTCTCGAGCACCACCGCCTCCACATCATCGAGTGTGGACAGCCCCTCGCGCCGAACGGCGGCGCGGATCTCCTCCCCGGTCACGCGCGCGTGGCGCATCGCCTGCTGCAGGAAGTGCCCGTGCCGCAGCAGGAGTACGGGCTCGGCGTTGATCACCTGCTCGGCGCTCCTCGACCGCGTGGTGAGCCATGATGCGACGAACTGCAATCCGATGAGCGCGGCTATGGCGACGAGCCCTTCAGCGATCGCGATGCTGCCTGAGAGGATGGTGTTCGCGGCCATCGACCCGAGCGTGATGATGAAGACGAAGTCAAAGACGTTCGTCTGCGCGAGCGTGCGTTTGCCGGAGATCCGCAGCATGGTGAGCATTGCGACGTAAGTGATGGCGACGGCAACTACCACGCGCCAGATGGCTGACGAGCCGTTGAAGAACGCCGGGCCGGTCGTCACGGGCGCTGTGTGGGGCTCATGGATGCTCCTTCGAGTGGGCGGCTGCTGCACGCGAACCCTCGCGGTCCGCGTGCAATCCGTATGCTCAGCCTCCCGTTTGACACGCGTGCCGACGACTCATACTCTCTCGTTGCGCCTCGACAGGACAGCTCATGCTCGACAACGCCGTGCAGGATGTGCGCTTCGCCCTCCGCTCACTGCGTCGCAGCCCGGGATTCGCGACCGTCGCGGTCGTGACGATCGCGCTGGGGATCGGCGTGAATACGGCGATCATGAGTGTCATCCATTCGCTCCTGCTGGCGCCGCTGCCGTATGCGAACGCGGAGCGGCTGGTGAGCTTCGGCGTCACCCAGATGCACGGGCAGCTCATGGTTTCCGCGCCGCCGGGACTTCTCGACGCCTGGCGCACTCGCGCCCGAACCATCGAGCACGTGGTGACGATGCGCAGTGCGTGGGACACCGTCGTGTTCGGCGGCGAGCAGCAGCAGGTTTGGGGGGCGGACATCGAACCCGGACTCCCGGCATTTCTCGGCGTTCGTCCCGTGCTCGGGCGCACGTTCCTGCCGCAGGACGCGACGCCGGGTGCGCCGCACGCTGTGGTGATCGGCCACGAGCTGTGGCAGCGCCGCTTCGGCGGGCGTCCCGATGTGCTCGGCCACACGCTCGTCATCAACAGTCAGGCGTTCACTGTGATCGGTGTGATGCCGCCGGACTTCGATCTCTTCATGGGCGGCTTGTATCGATACGAGCTCTGGACTCCGCTCGTCCCGACGCCCGATGCAACACGTCTGAGTGCCATCGCTCGGCTTCCCACCGGTGTCACGACCGCACAGGCGAATCGCGAGCTGAGTGCGCTCATCGCCTCGCTCGGCCTCGAGGACTCACTGTACGCGTCGTACGCTCCGGACATTCGAACGCTGTACGAGATTCGCCGTGGCTCGAGCATGCCGAGCCTGCTCTTCATGCTCGCCGGAGCGAGCGGCTTCGTGTTGCTGATCATCTGCGCGAATCTGGCGAATCTGCTCCTCGCGCGCGGTATGGCGCGCCAGCACGAGCTGTCGATCCGCAGCGCGATCGGTGCGGGTCGAGGGCGACTCGTGCGGCAGTTGCTTACGGAGAGCACGTTGCTCGCCGTCATTGGCGGCGTGGCGGGACTGCTCGTGGCGTGGCTCACACTTCGCGTGCTCATCGCGATCAGACCGGACACGCTATTCCGGCAGCTGGATCGCGTTCACCTGGACCCGATGATGCTCCTCTGGGAGCTCGGCATCACGCTGGTCACGGGGCTCGTCTTCGGACTCGCACCGGCGCTGATGGTGGCGCGCCGCGGGGCGGGGATCACGCTCGTGAGCGGGGCACGATCAGTGACCGGGAGCGGCCGATCGCGCTACTTCCGCTCGGCGCTCATGATCGCGGAGATCGCGCTGCCTGTGGTCCTCCTGGTGGGCGCGGGCTTGCTGGTGCGAACGCTCCGCGCGATGGAGCGCTTCGACCCGGGGTTCGACACGCATCGACTCCTCAGCATGGACGTGGTGCTTCCTCCGGCGCGCTATCCCGATGCGCCACAACGGAAGGCCCTCTACGATGCGCTGCTCGGGAAGGTGGAACGACTGCCCGGCGTCGTTTCGGCGGCGTTCTCCCTCGTGACGCCGCCAGAGGCTGCGATCGCCTTCGGTGATCTCGAGATCGACGGACGAACGCTGGGCCCCGGAGAGCACGTGTCGCTCCTCAACGGGAACACCATCCAGCCGAGCTACCTGCGTGTGCTTGGCATTTCCCTGCTTGCCGGGCAGATGCCGTCGACGGACACGAGTGCGCACGAGGTGCTCATCAATCGCACGATGGCACGACGCTACTGGCCGGGGAGCAGCCCGCTGGGCCGACGACTCCGGCTGTCGAAGACGCAGCCATGGCTCACCATCGTCGGCATCGTGGATGACATCAGCAGCCCGGAGCTCGTGGTGATGGGACGCGACCTGTGGATCTACCGCCCCTTCACCGGTTCGCTCAAGCGTGCCGAGCTGTTACTCCGTACGCGCGGTGAGACGCCGGCGCTCGTCAGCGAGATCGCGACCGCTGCACGGTCCGTCGATCCGGAGATCCGCGTCGGCGACGCCTCGACCGTCGATGCGGGGATTGCGTGGTCGATGCAGGGCCAGCGCTTCGTAATGCATCTACTCGCGAGCGTCGCGCTGCTCGCGCTCATTCTTGCCGCAATCGGTCTCTACGGCGTCATCGCGTACACTGTCTCGCAGCGCACGCGCGAGATGGGCATTCGCATCGCACTCGGCGCTCGGCCGGCGTCGGTCATCCGGCTCGTGGTTGCGCAAGGACTGGGCGTCACGTGCATCGGGGTGATCCTCGGCCTCGCCGGCGCCGCTGTGGCGACACGCATCATCCGCAACCTCCTGTTCAGTGTCGGACCGCTCGATCCGGTGACATTCGTTGCCGCGGGACTGGTGCTGGGCGTGGTCGCGTTGGTCGCGGCCTTCATCCCTGCGCGACGTGTGTCGCGCGTCGATCCGGTCATCGCACTGCGCGCTGAGTAAGGAGGCAGCGCCGCGCCGTCACCGCGCTCCCGGCCGTGCGCTCGAACGGTCCGGTCCGCGCGTAAATGCTGACGGTCCGCGCGCACCTCCGCGCTATACTCGCGGCATGCTTGCCGCTATTCGCTCCGCCGCCGTGCTGGGGATCGACGCGTACGACGTGACGGTCGAGGTCGACACGGCGCGTGGGCTGCCGAACTGGACCATCGTCGGCCTTCCAACCGGCGCCGTGAAGGAGAGCCGCGAGCGTGTGAGTGCCGCGCTCATCAACGCGGGCTTCACCGTGCCGCCGCGCCGCATCACGATCAATCTCTCGCCGGCGGACGTGCGGAAAGCCGGCTCATCATTCGACCTGCCGATCGCGCTCGGCATGCTCGTCGCCACCGGCCAGCTCTCGGTGGACGCCGTGCGCGATCTCGTCGCCGTCGGCGAGCTCGGGCTCGACGGGACGATCCGTCCGGTGCGCGGTGCGCTCCCGATCGCGCGGCACGTGGCGCACGCCACCGGTGCGTTGCTCGTGCTCCCGCGCGCTAACGTGGCCGAAGGCGCGCTCGTGAGCGCGGCGCGACTCGCGGCGCCGGCCACACTCGGCGAGCTGGTTGTGGGACTCAACGCCGGCGCGCTGCCACACCCTGTCGTCGACGCGCGATGCGACGCCGTGGCAGTGCGGCCGGCCGATGACTTCGCCGACGTCGTTGGGCAGGAGAGCGCGAAGCGCGCGCTCGAGATCGCGGCGGCGGGCGGGCACAACGTCGTGCTCATCGGCCCGCCCGGCGCCGGAAAGACGATGCTCGCGCGCCGCGTGCCGAGCATTCTTCCCACGCTCACCGAGGAGGAGGCGCTCGAGGTCACTGCCATCCACTCCGTGGCCGGACTGCTCCCGCCGGGTCAGCCGCTGGTCGGCGTCCGGCCGTTTCGCGCGCCGCACCACTCGATCTCCGGCGCGGGGCTCATCGGCGGCGGAAGCGCGCCGCGCCCGGGCGAGGTGAGCCTCGCACATCACGGCGTGTTGTTCCTCGACGAGCTCCTCGAGTTCAGCCGCCACGTGGTGGAGTCGCTGCGTCAACCGATGGAGGATGGTCGCGTCGTGATTGCGCGTGCCTCCACGTCCATCGCCTTCCCGGCGCGCTTCACGCTCGTCGGCGCGATGAACCCGTGCCCGTGCGGCAACGCGGGCGAACCGTCACGCGTGTGCTCGTGCGCCGCGAGCGACATCGCGCGCTACCGCGCTCGACTTTCCGGCCCGATGGCCGACCGCGTCGATCTACATGTCCATGTCGGCGCCGTGCCGCTGCGCGAGCTGTCGTCACCAGCCCGCGCCGAGAGCTCGGCCACGATCCGCGCACGCGTCGAGGACGCGAGAGCGAGGCAACGCGCACGCTATGCACGGCTCGCCGGCGTCACGTGCAACGCGCACGCCTCCGGCCGCTGGCTCGACGCGCACGGCGGGCTCGATCGCGCCGCGCGGGAGCTCCTCACCGCGGCCGCGGAACGCGTGGATCTCACGGCGCGCGGCTATCATCGCGTCGTCCGCGTGGCGCGGACCATCGCGGATCTGGATGGCGTCGAGCGTGTGCTCGCGCCGCACATCGCGGAAGCGCTCCGCTTCCGGCCCGCCACGGTCGACGATGTGCGGCTGCACGCGTGAGGTGACGCGTCGCGCGCACTTCCATCTGCGCGAGGCACCGGACTACGTTTCGTTCATGATGCAGGCGAGTATTCCGCATATCGATCCGGCGCAGGCACGAGCCAAGGAAGCGCAGCTCGTGCAGTGGCTTCGCGCACAGCCCTCGGTGCTCCTCGGCTTCAGTGGTGGCGTCGATTCCGCGTACCTCGGCTGCGTCGCGGTCGATGCGATGGGACCCGAGCGCGTGCTCGCGGTGATCGGGCGGAGTCCATCCTATCCAGCCGAGCAGTGGGCGACGGCGCGCAACGTCGCCGAGCGGTTCGGGCTCCCCGTGCTCGAGCTCGACACCTACGAGATGAGCGACCCGAACTACCTCGCGAATCCCACCAATCGCTGCTTCTTCTGCAAGACGGAGCTGTGGACGCGGCTCGATGCACTGGCGCAGGAGCGTGGCATCGCGGTGATCATCGACGGCACGAACGCCGATGACCGGAGCGACTACCGTCCCGGCGCGCAGGCCGCGCGCGAACATGGCGTGCGGTCGCCGCTCGCCGAGCTGGGGATCACCAAGGCGGAGATTCGCGAGCTCTCTCGCGAGCGCGGCATCCCGACCTGGGCGCAGCCGTCGTCGCCGTGCCTGTCGTCTCGCATCCCGTACGGGACCGCGATCACGAGCGAGCGGCTGCGGCAGGTCGAGATCGCCGAGCGGGCGCTGCGGGAGCTGGGCGTGGTGGGTGATCTGCGTGTGCGGCATCATGGCGATCTCGCGCGCATCGAGCTCTCGCGCGACGAGTTGTCCGCGTGGCTCATCCCCGCGCATCGCGCGCGCATCCGCGAGGCGGTCCGCACTGCGGGGTTCGCGCGCGTGGCGATCGATCTGCGCGGCTTTCGCTCGGGCTCGCTCAACGTGCTCGGCGGAGTGCGACCCGCGTGAGCGCGGCGACCCTCGAGCGGGCGCTCGGCGAATCGGGCGTGGGCGGTACCGTCGAAGCGCGCGGGCCGCTCGCGATCCTGACGCTCCCCCATGATCACGTCATCGACGAGACGCTGCGTGCCACGCTGGTGGCACTCGCGCCCGCGCACGGCTTCACGCACATCGCGCTCGAGATCACGGACGACGCCGACGATCGTGCGGCTCTTCATCGCCATTAACCTTCCCGACGACGAACGCCGAGCCATTCGGGACGCGACCGCCGGCGTGCGCGGCGCAGCGCCCGATGTCTCCTGGACCGCGGAACGCCATCTCCACCTCACACTCAAGTTCCTCGGCACCGTGCCGGACGAGGGCGTGGCTCCGTTGCGCGACGCGCTGCACGCGGTCGCGAGCTCGCACCGGGCGCCGCGGCTGGAGCTCGGCGACGTCGGCGCATTCCCGAATCTGCGCGCGCCGCGCATCGTATGGCTGGGCATCGCGCAGGACGTCAGATTGGAGCTGCTGCAGCACGACATCGAATCCGCGTGCGAGGTGCTCGGCTATGAAGTGGAAGGTCGGCCGTTCCGTCCGCACATTACGCTCGGCCGAGTGCGCAGGCCGTTGAGTCGCGATGCGGCGCGTGCGCTCGCCGACGCCGCGCGCCCCGTCACGTACACGGGCACCGTCGAACCCGCAACCGTCGATCTCATGCAGAGTCAGTTGACCCCCGCTGGCCCGAAGTACACCGTGATGGCTGCACTCCCGTTCGGAGGACGGTAGATGTCCGGGTGCCTGCGCAGCATCGGCTGCCTCACGGTGCTCGTGATCGTCGTCGCGGCCGCGTGGCTCCTGCGCGATGAGTGGGTGCCGCGCATTCACTGGCACAGCGGACCGGCGCGCTCGACCAACGCGGTCGTCTGGCAGCCGCTCACGCCGGAAGGCGCAGCGCGCGCCAAGCAAGCGGTGGATTCCCTGAACAGCAAATCGGGTCGCGTGTTCGCGAACATCGCGCCCGCCGACCTCGCGGCGTACGTGTACGACGAGCTCTCGAAGGAGCTGCCGCCCTCGGCCGAGCACGTCGAGGCGACCGCGTACGACCGCGAGCTGTGGGTGCGCACGAATGTGAATCTGCGCGACCTCGGAGACTCCGATGCGCTGGGGCCGCTCAGCGGGATGCTCGGCGATCGGCAGTCCGTACAGTTCGGAGGCACGCTCGATATCGTCCATCCGGGACTCGCGGAATATCGTGTTGAATCGATCAAGGTCGGTGACGTGACGATCCCGCGCGCCGCGATCCCGCGGTTGTTGCGCAAGATCGAACGGGGTGATCGTCCCGCGGGAATCGCCGACAACGCGCTCCCGCTCACCGTGCCCACGTACATTGCCGACGTGCGCATCGCGCGCGGCACCATCACGCTCTACAAGGACGTGCGATGAGCCGTCGCATCCTCGTGGCCGATGACGAGAAGGGGATCCGCGCCGCCCTCGGCCAGCTGCTCGAGTACGAGGGGTACGAGGTTCGGACTGTCGAGAACGCGGTGGACGCCATGAGCGAGTACGCGCGATGGCAGCCGCACCTCACGTTCCTCGACGTGAAGATGGGCGGCATCGACGGCATGGAGGCGCTCAAGCGCATCCGCGAGCAGGATCCGAGCGCGACAGTCGTGATGATCAGCGGTCACGGGACGATTCAGACCGCGGTCGAAGCCACGCAGCTCGGCGCGTACGACTTTCTGGAGAAGCCGCTCGACACCGATCGCATCCTCGTCACGCTGCGCAATGCGCTCCAGCATCTCGATCTGCAGGAAGAGAACAGCCGGTTGCGCGAGCGGATCGAATCGCATCACGAGATCGTGGGGCGCAGCTACGCCATCCGCGCGCTCATCGAGAAGATCGAGCGCGTCGCGCCGACGCCCGCGCGTGTGCTCATCGCCGGCGAGAACGGTACGGGGAAGGAGCTGGTGGCGCGCGCGCTGCATCGGTTGTCCGCCCGCTCGTCGGGGCCGTTCGTCGAAGTGAACTGCGCGGCGATCCCGAGCGAGCTCATCGAGAGCGAGCTGTTCGGCCACGTGAAGGGCTCGTTCACCGGCGCGGTGGCGGACCGGGCAGGGAAGTTCGAGCAGGCGCACGGCGGTACGCTCTTTCTCGATGAAGTGGGGGACATGAGCCTCGCGGCGCAGGCCAAAGTACTGCGCGTGCTCGAGGACGGTGTGGTGACGCGCATCGGCGGCGCGAAGCCGATCGCGGTGGATGTGCGCGTGCTCGCGGCGACGAACAAGGATCTCCCCGCCGAAATTCCTGCCGGGCGCTTCCGCGAGGATCTGTACTATCGACTCAACGTCGTGCCGATCATCGTCCCGCCGCTCCGCGACCGGCGCGAGGACATCCCGTCGCTCGTCGCGCACTTCGTGGGGCAGCTCTCGACGCACGGCGGGATGCAGCCGCGCGTCATCACCCCCGATGCGATCGAGCGCCTCGCTACCTTTGAGTGGCCGGGAAACGTGCGTGAGCTCAAGAACACCGTCGAGCGGCTGCTGATTCTCTCGTCCGGACCGCGCGTCACCGTGGCCGACGTGGAGCGCCTGGTGGGCGAGCGCGCGAGTGATCAGGCGAGCATCGGCTCGCTCGTCGAGTGTCGCACGTTCGAGGAGTTCAAGGACGCGGCGGAGCGCGCCTTCCTTCTGGCCAAGCTCCGCGAGTACGACTGGAACGTGTCGGAGACGGCACGCGTGTTGGAGATGCCGAGGTCGAACTTGTACAAGAAGATCGAACGCTACGGGCTCACCCGCGAGACCGCGCAGGAGGGACGATGAATACCCCCGATTGGGACAAGGAGCTGGCGAAGATCGACAAGCACATCGCCTCGCTGCCCGACGAAAAGCTGATCCCACAGCCGCAGCCGGGTGCCAAGCCGCAGCCCACTCCCACGCGCGCCACGCCTGCTGGATCGGCGCCGGCTGCCGGCGTACCGGCGCCGCGTCGCGAAACGACGGCGTTCGGCGTGTTCGGGCGCCTGCTGCTCGCCATTGCACTCGGCGTGTCGATGCTCTTCTGGCCGTACCCCGCGCGATGCGGGTTCGGACTCTTCGGCTATCTGGCCGCCGTCGTGACCGTCTTCGTCGCCGGCGTCTGGAGCGCGAGCTGGACGTGGCGGCATCGTGCCGCCCCCGCGCACGTGCTCGCCCTGCTCGTCGCGCTGTGGGGCCTCGTGCTCGGCGCGATGGAAGTACTCCCACGCGTCGGATACGCCGTGCCGAATGCGGGGCATCCGGCGGAGTGGGTGTGTAAGTGAGTCGTCGGTCGTCGGTCGTCAGTCGTCTGAAGAACCCTCGGGCAGCTCCGGAGCGCCTGACAACTGCTGGCTGACGACTGACGACTGAGAGCTGACGACCGTCGT
>DASSNR010000126.1:0-7437 GCA_035687925.1 Gemmatimonadaceae bacterium
GATAACAGGCTTATCGCGCCCGAGAGTTCACATCGACGGCGCGGTTTGGCACCTCGATGTCGGCTTATCACATCCTGGGGCTGGAGAAGGTCCCAAGGGTCCGGCTGTTCGCCGGTTAAAGTGGTACATGAGCTGGGTTCAAAACGTCGTGAGACAGTTTGGTCTGTATCCGTCGTGGGCGTTGGAGAGTTGAGGGAAGCGGACTCTAGTACGAGAGGACCGAGTCGGACGACCCGCTCGTGTCCCGGTTGTCCCGCCAGGGGCAATGCCGGGTAGCGATGGTCGGTCGTGATAACCGCTGAATGCATCTAAGTGGGAAGCACCTCCCAAGATGAACTCTCCCGGGGCTTCGAGCCCCCTGAAGGGCCGGGGTAGACCACCCCGTCGATAGGCCGCCCGTGGAAGTGCAGCAATGCACTCCGAGCGAAGCGGTCCTAATCGCCCGTGAGGCTTGACTACTCCCAAGTAGTCTCTGCAAGCAAGGCAACACGATTTCTGGGATTCCGCCCACGATCTACCATTCAACCGATGTCGCTTCCTATTGCTGGCGACCAGAGCGCAGGGGCCACACCCGTTCCCATCCCGAACACGGTAGTTAAGCCCTGCAGCGCCGATGGTACTCCGCCCGAGAGGGCGCGGGAGAGTAGGCCGCCGCCGGCACTCCTTTCACACGAGCTTCCAGGCGACATCGCCTGGAGGCTCGTGTGCGTTTCGGCGGTCGCGTGTTGTGGCTCGGTTTCGAAGCGCTCGTTTCACCGCGTTCGCGTCGAGTGCGCAATTGCGCGAGAGACAGCCGAGTCCATCATGCCTTGCGACCGAGCGGCCGGGCGCGAAAAATCCCGGCGCGCACCCAGCCAACCGCTCACATGACATCCACCACGCACGACATGGCTCCGCGTGCGATGACGCGTCTCGCGCGCACCACGTCCCGGCTCGCTGCCGGACTTCTTGTCGCGTGTCTTCTCTCGGTCGCGCCCGCTCACAGCCAACAGCCGACGCACGCCTTCCGCATCGCCGATGGCGCGTTCCTCCTCGACGGGAAGCCGATCCAGCTCATCTCGGGCGAGATGCATTATGCGCGGATTCCGCGCGCGTACTGGCGGCACCGGCTCCGCATGGCGAAGGCGATGGGGCTCAACACCATCGCGACGTACGTCTTCTGGAACTATCACGAAGTGCGGCCCGGCGTCTTCGACTTTCGCACTGGGAATCGCAACCTCGCGGAATTTCTCCGCACGGCGCAGGAGGAAGGACTGTGGGTGATCCTGCGACCCGGGCCCTACGTGTGCGCCGAGTGGGATCTGGGCGGCATTCCTTCGTACCTGCTGAAGGAATCCAATCTCGCCGTGCGAAGCCGCGATCCTCGCTTCCTCGCCGCCGAGCGCCGCTACATTGATGCGCTCGCTGCACAGGTGCGTCCGCTGCTCGTCACGCACGGTGGACCCGTGCTCATGGTGCAGGTGGAGAATGAGTACGGCTCCTACGGCGCCGACTCGACCTATCTCGCCGAGACGCGTCAGATGTTCGTCGACGCAGGCTTCGATGTGCCGCTCTTCACTGCTGACGGCGATTGGCTCTTCGCGAAGGGGGCGATCCCGGGACTCCTTCCCGCCGCGAACGGTGAGACGAACTACGACACCCTCGTGGCGCGCGTGAACCGCTTTCACGGCGGGCAGGGACCGTACATGGTGTCCGAGTTCTACCCGGGATGGCTGAGTCACTGGGCAGAGCCATTCCCCTCGACGCCGGTCGACAGCTTCCTCCCGCAATTCGAGGAGCTGCTGCGCCGGGGTGCGAGCGTGAACCTCTACATGTTCCACGGTGGGACGAACTTCGGCTTCACGTCGGGGGCGAACTACACGCGGAAGGTGCCGATCCAACCGGACATGACGAGTTACGACTACGATGCGCCGTTGAGCGAAGCGGGATGGCCGACGCCCAAGTATTACGCGCTGCGCAACGTCATTCGCCGTCACGTGTCGTATCCGATCCCCGATGTGCCCGATTCGCTGCCGGTCATCTCGATTCCGCCCGTGCACCTCACGCCATCCGCGAGCCTCTCCGACCTCATTGCGCGCGCGACGCCGGTACATGGCGATGAGACGCTGTCGTTCGAGGAGCTCGGTCAGGCGAGCGGGTACGTGCTGTATCGCCATCGATTCGATGGTGCAGCGCGCGGCGTGCTCGACGTGGAAGGACTCCGCGACTACGGGATCGTCTTCGTCAACGGCCAGCGCGTCGCGATCCTGAATCGCCGAGCGCGCGCGTTCTCGACACCGATCGCCGTGCCCGCTGGTGGTACGCTGGACATCCTCGTCGAGAACATGGGGCGCATCAACTACGGCGCGGAGATAGTGAACAACCGGAAGGGGATCATCAGTCCGGTGCGCCTGGACAGCGCAACGATCACCGGGTGGTCGATGTATGGGCTCCCCTTCGACTCCGCACCCCCCGCTGCGCAACGCAGCAGCTCGTCAGCCCGCGCCGGCGTGCCCGAGGTGTACCGCGGCACCGTCACGCTCGACCGCACGGGCGACACCTTCCTCGACATGCACGGCTGGGGGAAGGGGATCGTGTTCGTGAACGGCCACAACCTCGGCAGATACTGGCGCGTCGGTCCGCAGCAGACGCTCTATCTCCCAGGCGCGTGGCTCACGCGCGGTCGCAACGAGATCGTGGTCTTCGAGCAGTGGAATGACGAGCACGCCCCCGTGATCGCCGGCCTCGAGCGGCCGATACTCACCGAGCTCCGCACGTCACCGGACAACGCGGCATCGCGTCGGCATCACTGACGCGTGGGAATCCTCGATGGCGAGACCGGCATGAAGCAGCGCTCGTGGCGCGCGTGCGTGCGGCGCTGATCGTCAGAGGCGCGTCGCCGCCGGTCCGGCGCGCGTCTCGATGAACTCCGCGTGCGATGCGGCGGCGGGGAACTCGGCGCCGTAGCGCTCCGTCCACCGAGCGCGAAGCTCGCTCGCCTGATCGGAGCGCACGAGCGCCCAGACGCTTCCCCCGAAGCCGGCGCCGAATGCGGATGCGGCCACCGCACCGAGCTCACGCGCGATGCGTGCGAGCGCAATCGTCTCCGGTGTCTGATTGCCGAGCAATCGCTCAGCGTCCTGCTGCGAGCGGTCGACGAGCGTGCCGAGCGCTTCGAGGTCGCTGCGCGCGAGTGCATCGCCCGCCGCCGGGATGAGCTCGTCGCTCTCGGTCAGAAAGTGCTCGAGGCGATCGAGGAGCGCCGACGCGGGCATGTCACCATCGCCGCCGTCGCGTATGGACGCGCGCAGCTGCGTCGCGGCGTCCGGAGACGATGCAACCGCAGCAGCGACGGTGGCGTCGTCGCGCCCCGTGGTCCGGCGCCACCGCTCGAGGATCTCGGACATCGCGCGCGAGGCACGGTTGTACGCATCACGAGCCGCTCCCGTCTTCTCCGCGTGCACGCCGCTCACCGCGATCACGAAGTGATGGCCCGCGGGCAGCTCGATCGTGCGTTCGTGGCGCACGGGGCCGAAGGCGTACTGGATGAGCGCATCCGGCCGCGAACAGAGGAGCGCCGTGTGGTCCTCGCAGCCGCCCTGCGTCCCGACGCCCGTATCTCCGGCGAGGACGCGGAAGCTTCGCCCACTCTCCACCGCGCCCAGATACTCCGCGAGGTCCTCGGTCGTGCGCACGGTCCGGCGGTACTCGACGCGAGCCGAGAAGTCGTTGATGTCGGAGAGCGCGAGGAAAACCGCGGTGACGAGCGCACTGGAGCTGCTCATCCCGGCGGCCGGCGGGAGGTCGCTTGCGAAGACGACATCGGCGCCCAGGAGCGCGCCGGGAAAGTTGCGCGAAATGCGGCGCGCGACGGTCATCGGATAGTTCGACCAGTGTCCGGCTTCCGGCACGACATCGGGCTGGAGACGAAAGCTCGCCGTCTCGCGGCTCCGCGCGTCGTGAATGCGCACGCGTCCGTGGCGCCGCGGTGCAGCGAGCATGCAGATGCCGCGCTCCACCGTGCACAGCAGACTCCGGCCACCCGCATAATCGGTGTGCTTGCCGAGAAACTCGATGCGTCCCGGCACCCAGTAGGCGCGCGTCGCCGTGCTCGCGCTGACGCCGAGCGCACGCAGTGCGGTGTGCAACATCTCGAACCGCTCGGCGATGCGGTCGGCGCGGTCCTCGGCCATGCCGGCGTCGAAGAGCCGGGATGCCACGCGTTCGCTCACAGTCGAACGTCGACTCCCCGCAGTTGCGCCGCGACGCCGGCGATGTCCGCGCGACTCGAAAGATCGAGGACCGTGGCGTGGACCGGCACCGCCTTCACGCGCACACCGTGCGCGTCGATCGCGTGCTGCACGGCGAGCGGGAGCTCCAGCTCGCCACGCGGCGACGGCCCGATCTCGCGACACGCGCGCAGGATCTCCGGCGTGAGCAGCCAGCAGTTCATGCTGACGAACGCGGCGGAGCCGAGCGCGCGGAACGTCGCGTCATCCGGCTTCTCGACGATGCGCGTGAGATAGCCCTCGGAATCGATGTCGAGCAACGCGAAGCGTGCGATGCGCTCGGGTGGGATGTGCCCGTCGCGCACGAGCGCCTCGCGGCCGAAGGCGAGGAGCGCGGGCCCACACAGCGTGCGAAGCGCGGCGAGCGCGGGCACCGGGTAGTAGTTGTCGGAGTTGAGCGCGACGAACGGCTCGCCCCCCGCGAACGATTCGGCCGCGAGCACGGCATCGGCGGTGCCGAGTGGTTGCGCCTGGATGGCGAAGTGCATGCGGACGCGCTCGCACGCGACGTCGCGCGTGTAGTAGTCGCGGATCGCGTGATGCTCGGGGCCGATCACGAGGCACACGTCGCGATAGCCGGCGTCCGCGAGCGCGCTCAACACGTAGTCGAGAAACGGGCGACCGATGGGGATCATCGCTTTGACGCCCGTGTCGGCTACCGCGGCTTGCTCCGGTGCGAGTGCTGCCGCGTCGTCCCGTGCACGCATGCGCGTGCCCAGCCCGCGCGCGAGAATGACGGCCTTCGTCACCACCGTCGGTTCTGCCTGACGCGACGTGAGCACGTCACGGCGCTTCCTCGGCAGCGACGAGCGGCGGCTGCTCCTCGTCGTGATCGGGGACCGCACCGCGTCCGGACCACAGCCGCGGGAGCACGCGAATGAGGCCGACCGTGCTGATGATGAAGAGCACGAGCCACACGCTCCCTTGCGCCGTCTTGCCGTACAGGAAGCTCCCCGCGCCGAACAGCGCCGAGTAGACGAAGATGCATCCCAGCACCCAGCCGAGGAATGACTGCGGCAAGCTGTCGGGCGATGGACCGACGCCCGCTTCCTCGCGTACGTCGTTCCAACCGGGTCCCGCAGGGCGTACGAGCCGATAGAAGCGGACGAGCGTGGCGCGGCTCGTCGGTGCGGTGACGTAGGTGACGCCCACCCAGATCACCGTGGTGATGACGACCGTGTAGAGCAGCGACACGTAGTCGGGAATCTGCGCGCCCATCTTGTTCGCGATGAAGAAGCCGAACGCGACGAGGAAGGAGCTCGCCATGGCGGCGATCTCGCTCCACGCGTTGATACGCCACCAGAACCAGCGCAGCAGGTAGATCAGCCCGGTGCCCGCACCGATCGAGAGCAGGAGATCGAAGCTCTGCCGCGCCGTTTCCAGCTCGAAGGTGAGGAGGGCCCCGAGTACTGCGAGCACCGCGGTGACGATGCGGCCGACCAGCACGTAGTGCTTCTCGTCCGCACCGGGACGCATGAAGCGGCGGTAGAAGTCGTGGACGATGTACGAGGTGCCCCAGTTGAGGTGTGTCGAGATCGTCGACACATACGCCGCGAGCAGTCCGGCGATCATGAGCCCCATCATGCCGACGGGGAGGAACTTGAGCATCGCCGAGTAGGCCATGTCGGGACCCAGCAGTCTCGGATCCACATGTGGGAATGTGCGCGCGATGTCCGACAGATTCGGGAAGACGAGCATGGACGCGAGCGCGACGATGATCCACGGCCAGGGGCGCAGCGCGTAGTGCGCGGCGTTGAAGAGCAGCGTCCCGCCCACCGCGTCCTTCTCGCTCTTCGCGGCGAGCATGCGCTGCGCGATGTAGCTGCCACCTCCCGGCTCCGCGCCCGGATACCACACCGACCACCACTGGACGGTGAGCGGAATGATCAGCACCGTGAGGGTGAGCGACCAGTCACCGAAGTCCGGAAGCAGACTCAGCGTGTGCGGCGGAATTCGATGGAAGAGCCCGCTGATCCCGCCGACCTCCGGTTGCTGGAGCGCGTAGTACGCCGCGGCAAACGCGCCGGTCATCGCGATGCCGAACTGGATGAGATCGGTGACCAGCACGCCCCACAGCCCCGATGTCGCCGCGAACGCAATGTCGATCACCGTGCAGATGGTGAGCGTCTGCCACATGGGCCAGCCGAGCATCACGTTCGCAATCTTGGCGGCGGCGAGGTTCACCGACGCCATGATCACGAGGTTGAAGAAGAAGCCGAGGTAGATCGCGCGGAAGCCGCGGACGAAGGAGGCGGGCTTGCCAGAATAGCGGATCTCGTAGAACTCGAGATCGGTGAGCACCTTCGAGCGCCGCCAGAGGCGCGCGTAGAAGAAGACGGTCGCCATCCCCGTCAGCAGGAATGCCCACCACGCCCAGTTGTTCGCGACGCCTTTCTCGCGCACCAGGTTGGTGACGAGGTTCGGCGTGTCGGTGCTGAACGTCGTGGCCACCATCGAGATGCCGATGAGCCACCAAGGCGCTGCTCGTCCCGAGGTGAAGAACTCCGTCGTGCTCGACCCTGCGCGCTTGGCGAGCAGGATCGCTGGCAGAAAGCAGACGACGATGGAGATGATGACGATCAGCCAGTCGAGGGAGGTGATGCGCATGGGGAGGGGAGAGGGAAACGCGTGGTGGGTTGTGAGTCGTGGGGTCTGAGCCTCGACCGTCGGGCCAGCCAGGGATCGCGCTCGCGACTTCACCCCATGGCTCAAGACCCACGACTCAGAACCCGTGCAGCCTCACGGATGCACCAATCTACTCATCCTACCTTTCCGGCACCATTTCCAGGTTCAGCACCTCGAAGGGTGCGAGCTGGAATTCGTGTTCCTGGCCGGCAGCCAGAGCGACGGGCGCGCGATCGCGCGCGTCACGCCACGGGGCACGCGCGCTGTACCGCTGCGCCGCGCCCTCCGGGAGCTCGAGTGCGGTGGCGACGTCCACGGCGAATCGCTGCGGCCGATCGCTGGGATTGCGCAGGGTGAGAATCCCCGCGCGCGGCGACCAGGCGCCCCATCCGTAGACCTCGAGCTTGACCGGATCGCCGCCAACCCAGTGCGTGTCCACGAGCGTGTCCGCATTGTGGCGCGACCAGTTCGCCGCCTCGGCCAGCGTGTCCCAGTTCTCCTTGGTGAGGAGCGACGGCGTCACGTACATCTCCTGCAGCTGCGT